>CAILDT010000251.1 GCA_903833025.1 uncultured Bacteroidota bacterium
ATACAATGGATTCTCGTCAGGAAATTTTACCTTTACACGGCCCATAAATTCTGGGGAAGATTTTTTTATGAAAATAATTTCGGAAACAGCTCCCCTCTCCTTTCTTCAAGCAGAGGGTTAGGGGATGAGGCAATTAGAGCGGCATTTTTTTATGAGAAACATCGTCCGTCGTCCGACATCAGTCATCCAACATCGTCCGTCGTCCGACATCAGTCATCGGACTTTTCCCACTTCGCAACCACCGCTGTAGCTACCGCATTACCTACTACATTGGTAGCTGCTCGTCCCATATCAAACACTTGGTCTATCCCTAAAAGCAATAAAATACCGGCAGCAGGTATGTGAAAATAATCGAGCATACCAGCAATTACAACTAATGAAGCACGCGGTATGCCTGCCATTCCCTTGCTTGTAATTAATAAAACCAAGAGCATCGTAATTTGGTCACCCACCGTCATCGGTACTTTATATGCTTGTGCCAAAAATATAGTTGCGAAACTCATATATAACATTGAACCATCAAGGTTAAATGAATATCCAAGCGGAATTACAAAACTTACGATACGATTGGGGCAACCATATTTTTCTAATGATTCAATAGTTTTTGGCATCGCCGCTTCGGAGCTTGCCGTGCTGAATGCCAATAAAACGGGCTCTTTGATGAAGGATAATAAATGAAAGAATTTTATTTTACAAACTTTACAAATTAAATACAGAACAACAAATACAAATATTAATAAGCCCAAATAAAATTCTGAGATTAAATAAAAATATCCGGACAGTACTCCAATCCCTTGTTTGGCAACCACTGCGGCTATAGCACCAAAAACACCAAGCGGCGCAAATGCCATAACATAATTAGTTACCTTAAACATAATATGAGAAATAGAATCAAAAAAATCGGCAACTTCTTTTCCTTTTTTTCCAATAGATGCAGCTGCAATGCCGAAAAACAATGCGAAAATAACAATAGGCAGTATTTCATTTTTCGCCATTGCATCAGCAATACTTGTCGGGATAAGGTGTTCGATAAATGTTTTTGCATCAAAACCTTTTGCAGCTTCCATCCCTGTTTGCTCGGCTACAGAAGGCAAAGCCATTATCATATTTTTGCCCGGCTCAAAAATATTTACCAGCAATATGCCTAACAATAAAGCAATAACAGCGGCACAGGTAAAATATAAAAGAGTTTTTATTCCTATTCTTCCCACCGATTTAAAATCACCTACTTTAGCAATACCCACCACAAGCACCGAAAACACTAATGGTGCAATAATCATTTTTATTAATCGTAAAAATATATCGCTTAAAATATGAAGAGATAATGCAAAATCTTTCCAGAAATAACCTACTGCTACTCCGAGAATCATTCCCAAAAATATTTGCAGTAGCAGACTTGGTTTTTTAAATTTCATAAATGGGGGAAAATATTATTATGATTATTTTATGGTAAATTCTTCTAAAGTATGTTCGTCATTGCGAGGGCTTTTCGCCCGAAGCAATCTCCCAACCAAAAATTTCCAAGAGATTGCTTCGTGCCTCGCAATGACGAAGCCAATTATCAAATACGTTTATCTAACCCCCACAGCAACTTGTTGCGGATGGTTGTATAAAAATTTTGATTTTCTAATTGAATAAGATGAATACAAAAATCCGCTTTTTGTAAAGTAAGTTCTATTGAAGAATCAATCACCACATTGCGCGAATCGAGCGATAGCAAGTAATTCGGACTTCTGCCTTCCACTTTTAAAGTGATAATATTATTATCAGAAATAACCAGCGGACGTACATTAAGATTATGAGGAGCGATAGGAGTTATCACAAAATTTTGTGACCCCGGCATTACTAACGGACCGCCACAACTTAACGAATACGCAGTAGAACCGGTAGGCGTAGCTATTATTAATCCGTCAGCAAAATAAGAATTTAAAAAATTACCATTGATAAACGTGTGAATGGTAATCATCGATGAAGAATCTTTTTTGAGAATAGTTAACTCGTTCAAACCATAATTTACTTCACCAAATATATTTTTTGGAGAAGTAATATTTAACAATGTTCTTTTTTCGATAACAAATTTTTTACTAATTAATGCACTCACAGCATCGTTTATTTCTTCCTTAGCCACATTTGCCAGAAACCCTAAACGACCAGTATTAATGCCCAACACAGGAATTTCAGAATCTCTAACAAAAGTTAATGTTTCTAAAATAGTTCCATCACCTCCCAAACTCAACAGATAATCTACATTGCCTTTTAAATCAGAATGAGTAGTGAATGTATTTACTGTTTTCGGAATTTTTAATTTGGTTTTTATGAACTCGTAGAAGGGTTTATAAATAAACATTTCGATGCTACATTCCTCAATTTTATCAAATAGAGATTGAATGTGTTTCGAAACATTATCATTTGTACTACGTCCGTAAATAGCTATTTTCATTGCTTAAACATTTTTTATTCATCTCTCCCTCTCCCTTTCGGGGAGAGGATAAAGGAGAGGGGCTTGAAATTACATATTCAAATAATTCATAAACGAATCCCACCTGTCTTTCATATCCGAAGCAAATGCCGCTTGATGAAAAGATGCTTTTACATTATAATTATAGCGGATAAAAGTCTGAATTATCGCAGAAAGGTCTTCCCTGTTAAGTTTTAAAGTTATTTCCATTTTAGTGGAATCAGCAATATGGCTTATGTAACTACTTAAAATCTTTGCATCATTACTTTCGATTATCTGTGCAATTTGCGCCATCGTATAATCCATATTATTCATTTCCAAAACAAGAATACCGCCCGGTTCCTGCGTTGCTGCAAGTTTTGCAAACTGATGAATTAAAACATTTGCAGGAATAATACCAGCATAATTGAGTTTTTCGTCCAACACTGGCAACACCGTTAAATTCATACTCGACATCATTTTAATAACTTCATATATATGTTGATTTTCCAACACATAAGGGCGAATCAAAGTAAGTTTGCATTTACTAAATGGTTCGTCCGACATTTCCGAATCAAATATTTCTGTATCCGAAATCAAACCAATATATTCTCTTTTATTAATTATCGGCAAATGCGACACTTTAAATTCGTCCATCCAGTTGAGCGCAACTAAGCCATTTTCAGTAACTTTTAAAGGCGGTATATAATCGGATATTAAATCTCTTGCTAACATATTTATTTTTTATTTCATCACAAACATACTAATTTTTTAGCTTTACACTTTATTTAATGAATCTATGGCAACAAAATTAAGTGTAAATATTAATAAAATAGCAACGCTTCGTAATGCGCGTGGTGGCAATGTCCCCGACTTGCTAAAGTTTGCTTCGGATTGCGAACGATATGGTGCGCAGGGCATTACAGTACATCCTCGTCCTGATGAACGACACATACGTTATCAGGATGTAATAGATTTAAAGCCTTTATTAAAAACAGAATTTAATATAGAAGGTAACCCCCGCGAACAAAAATTTATTGATTTAGTTTTAAAAACTAAACCTGCCCAAGTTACCCTGGTGCCAGATGTTACAGGACAAATTACTTCTAATCACGGTTGGGATACAATCACACATAAAGATTATTTAAAGGATGTAATTGCGTTGTTTAAAAATGTCGGAATTCGTACTTCCATTTTTGTTGAGGCGAATATAAAAATGATTGAAGTTGCTAAAGAAACCAATACAGACAGAATAGAATTATATACCGAATCGTATGCAAAAGAATATCCAACAAGTAAGGAAGAAGCTATAGCTCCCTTTGTAATTGCAGCAAACAGAGCCAATGAATTAGGGCTTGGAATAAATGCAGGGCACGATTTAAGTTTAGAAAACTTAAATTATTTCGCCAAAAATATAAATGGATTGTTGGAAGTTTCAATTGGTCACGCATTAATTTCTGATGCAATTTATTTAGGAATTGAAAATACGATTCAACTTTATTTACGTCAGCTCAAAAACATTTTATGAAATTAGCGTATCGTAAATATGGTAGCGGACAGCCATTAATTATTCTTCACGGTTTGTTCGGACAAAGTGATAACTGGAACACACACGCTAAACTTTTTGCGGAACAAAACTTTGATGTATATACGGTTGATATGCGTAATCACGGGTTGTCTCCACACAGTGATGATTTTAGCTATCAGTTAATGAGTGATGATGTGTTGGAATTAATTACAGATAATAATTTGAAGAATATTGTTCTGCTTGGTCATTCAATGGGTGGTAAAGTAGCAATGCTATTTGCTATTGAACACCCGCAATTGTTGGATAAATTAATTGTTGCTGATATGGCTCCAAAATATTATCCACCGCATCATACAAAAATTATAGCAGGTTTACAGGCAGTTGATTTTAATATTATTAAATCACGCAAAGAGGTGGAAAGTGTTTTATCCAACTACATAAGCGATATGGGAACAAAACAATTTCTTTTAAAAAACCTATATTGGAAAAACGATACTGAACTTGCTTGGCGATTTAATTTAAAATCAATTGCCGAACATATTGAAAATATGGGTGAAGTAACAGTTTCAACTAATAGTTGTGAAACGCCAGCTTTATTTATCAGAGGTGAAAAATCAAACTATATTTTGGATGCTGATAAAATTCTGATAAAGGAATTGTTTACAAATAGCACTTTCGAAACTATTGCAGGAGCAGGGCATTGGCTGCACGCTGATAAACCAAAAGAGTTTTTTGAATGTGTGATGAGTTTTATTAAATAGATTTATTTATCATAATCTAACTCATACAATTCGCAAGATTCGTCAGTCCCAATTGTCTTAACTAATTTTAATTTCTGCGGATATTTTTGTGCTATTGGTTGTAACATTCGGTGGATATTATTTATCACATTTCCATTAGGTTTCTTAGGGTTTTGGCGGAGACTTGCCAGAATAACATACTTAACATTATTCTTTTTCCATCCCATCAATACGCTATCAGCATTTGGATTATTAGGCGAATCGAACTGCCCTATAAACTTTTTACCATGTCCATAAATAAAACTCATAGCTGGTTTTCGCGACAATACATTTACACTATCCGGCAAACTATCAGCGCAATATTTACTCATCTGCAAAAAGTTTACCCAGTCGGGAGTGTAACCATAAAACATATCTCCAGCCATATTTTTTCTCAATGAAATGAAATTTTGTTTAGCATCAACCGACGTTTTTCCAATAGTAATTAACAACATTATAGATGAAAAAAGAATAAGAAAAAACTGCATTGTCGAACTCCGTTTTGCTAATTCATATGCACCATAAAACATTACCAAAAATATTAAAGGCATTGCAATAATAATTAATCGGTCTTGCATATTATTTGCCTGCACACCAAAAAACACTCCTGCGCAAAGCACAATAATATATATGCTTGAGAAGAAAACAAACTTGTTTCGTTTATAACTTATAAAAGTAAATATACAAAGTATAATAGCGGAGATATACGACAGCGGCGGAACTATTTTACTTGCATCATATTCAAAACTTCGCAGGTTCATTATTCTATACATATGTAATGAAATATAAGTATTAAAATTGTTGAGGAATCGCTCTATCATTCCCGAAAAACCTTCGTGTGCGCCTTGTGGTTTATACAAATCTACTCGTAACATCATTTCTAATTGGTTCGATTCGTTTGGTCCAAACATCGCAGTTGCAATCACTGTATAAAGCACTCTAAATACAGCATACATAACTATTGCATAAAGTACTTGTTTGTAATTTTTATTCAGAATAAAATAAATAATAACTCCTGCTATAGTAACAAATGCAACACTTTTAGATATAGTAAGTATCACAAACATCACCCCGAACATCAGCCATTTACCATAGTTTTGCTTGAAACTATCTATTAAACTATCTTCTTTATTTATACTGTCAATTATCTTAAAAGTGATGTATAAACAGATAGATTGAATGAAAAGAAAAAATGTTTCTGTAAACGTTTGACTTGCGTAATATTGAATAAAACCATTGAAAGAAATGAAGGATAACAGCGCAAACAAAACTAAATAAGGAATACGTTTGCGAAATGTTAAGTAGGTAATCCACACAAAACCAAACTGACAAAAAACAGAAACGAACTTTAGCGCAACTATATTTATCCCGAACATTTTTACAAATAAAGATAAAAACACAGGGTAACCTGGTCCTTGGAAATAAGGGAACTTTCCTTCTTTCAAAAAAGTAAATGCACGTTCAATATAGCTTGAATCATCACCGCCAAGCGTAACTTTACTATCAAATAATAATAAGGAAAATAAGGTGGAGAGAAACAATAAAACATAAAACACTTTTTTATCTCGCGCTTCCAGCCAATCATTTATATTATCTAACATTCCTTTTGTAGAAACAGAAGATGCTTTTTTAATTGGTTGCGCTTGTCTATGTTGTTGTACTTGTTTTGCCATAATTGTATTTAATAAATTCGGTTTAAAATTATATAAAAATAGTTTGTGTAGTGTATAATATTTTGTTCCCTTAAATATCCATCCACATTCGTTTGTTCATTACTTTATTTTATTCCTCAAAATGCCACCTTATAGTTGTATAGTTTTACAACCGCAGATATTAACTATTTAATTAACCCTTTAAAAACAATCGTTCTGATATATGCTGAAAGAGAAAAAAATTTTCGTTCTTGACACAAGTGTCATTATTTACGACCATACCGCTGTCAAAAGTTTCAAGGAACACGATGTAGTAATCCCAATAACTGTTCTCGAAGAATTAGATAACTTCAAAAAAGGCAATGACACCAAAAACTTCGCCGCCAGAGAATTTACAAGATACATAGATAAAATTTCTGCCGACCATACCCTCACCGATTGGGTGCATATCAACGGAAAAGGACACGGCAATCTGATGATTGAAATGCGTCAAGATTCAAAGATTGATGCAGAAAAAGTTTTCGGAGAGCGCAAAGGCGACCATCGTATCCTTAATACTG
>CAILDT010000252.1 GCA_903833025.1 uncultured Bacteroidota bacterium
AAAATAATTATCAAGCAAAAAGAAGTGGTTGAATTACAAAAATCAACAGTAGAAAAACAAAAACAATTGGTAGAACAAAAAAATAAAGAAATAACCCAATCCATTGAATACGCTTTGAGAATACAGTCTGCCATATTGCCTTCCAACAGATTTGTAAAACAACATTTGCCCGATTCGTTTATCCTTTACAAACCAAAAGATATAGTAGCAGGTGATTTTTATTGGATGGAAACGGTAGAGATTTCAGAGTCCAGATTTCAAATTTCAAATTTAAAATCTGAAATTATTCTTTTTGCTGCTTGCGATTGTACAGGGCACGGAGTACCAGGGGCAATGGTTTCGGTGGTTTGCCACAATGCACTTAACAGAGCTGTGCGCGAGTTTGGTTTAACACAACCGGCAGCTATACTTGATAAAACGGCTGAAATAGTAATAGAAAACTTTAGCAAAAGTGAAAACGAAATAAAAGATGGAATGGATATTTCTATTTGCAGTTATAATCCGCAAACAAAAGTTTTGGAATATGCAGGTGCGAATAATCCATTATGGATAATGCAAAATAATGAACTTGTAGAAACGAAAGCCGACAAACAACCAATAGGCACACACGAAAACTATCGTAAGTTTACTAATCATCAGTTTCAGCTAAATGACGGTGATAGTGTTTATCTTTTTTCAGATGGTTACGCCGACCAATTTGGTGGGGCAACCGGAGAAAAAAAATTGACTAAAAAAAGATTTAAAGATTTATTGTTTTCTATTCAAAACAAAAAAATGCAGGAACAAGGCATCGCCTTAGATAAATTTATATTGGATTATAGAAAAGAAGTGGAACAGATAGATGATATTTTGGTAATGGGAATAAGGGTTTAAATAGTATCGGAAATATAAACAATAAAAAAGGTTCGGTAGTTAAACTACCGAACCTTTTTTGTGATGATTAAAATCTATTACTTAAGATGTTTAAAATTTAAACCATACACAGCAATAAATAATATATCGAACACAATTATTACAGACATAATAACTATTTTCACAGTGTGTCCGGTATCGCCAAGTGGCATTAACATAGCATCAAAATAATTCTCACTCAAAATTAACGGACCAATGATGTACGGTAAAAACTCACCAACAAGATAAATATAATATCCCCTTTTTCTCATTTTCCACATCTGAATAACTCCGAACATTGAAATGCAGGGAACTAAAAAATCAGTTATTGCTTTTATGTTTTTGTATTGTAACGCATCGGCTATTAATTGATACGCTTCAGGAAACTTACTTTGCAGAGAAGCATAATAAGGTGTTTTAAGCATATCTTCCGCAGACATAAAAAGACCACTTAAGCCCATTAAACTAAGTAGAATCATTAAACCACATCCAATAAAACTAATTATACAAACCACTTTTAAAAATTGCGGACGAACGTTTTGTTCTGTAGTTTCTGAAATTGATGTTTCCATTATTGATGAATTATTATTTGATTAAAGAAATTTATAAATTACATAGGTTTTGTTTGTTGCAATTTTGTTTTGTAACCTGCAATTTTTACCCAATAAATAATCCAACAAACTAAACCACCAATTGCTGCAAGAAATCCTAAAAAAGGAATAATGGAACAACATATTAAAATACAATAGGTAAGTCCCACACTATATCCTGGGCGGTCTTCATCAATAGGTACATTTCTTTTAGCAAATTCTGCTTTTAACGAATCAGCCATTTTGTTAACCACAATAAATGCCCAAACGGTACCAAACAAAGGAATTAAAAGTAACCAAACATTTGCCGGCGGCATTTTTTGGTTTTCTGGACTTACTTCTTTAAGGGTATTTTGTAAAGTAAGCATATAAAGTATTTGAGGAATTAAGCCAATACCAATAAGTATTGCCACAAAAACAATAGCTATAAGAGCACCACCAAACATACCAGCAGCAGCACCATCGCCAAAGTCGCCACCATAATAACGTAATAAAATTGATTGTATCATAATAATAAAAGTTTAAATTGTTTAAAATAGAAGAGAAAAAAAACACCCTGGCAACTGCCAGGGTGGTAATAAAAATGAGTAAGAATGGATTAGTGCATATTAGTGGTGTCCATAGATTTTATAGCTTCACGAGCCAAAGAATC
>CAILDT010000253.1 GCA_903833025.1 uncultured Bacteroidota bacterium
GTAGCGCAGGCACCAGCCAAACGTGGAATATGGCTGCTTTGGCAAATAACTTTACAGATACGTTAATCTTCGAGCCGTATTCATTTGCACCTAATGCAAACTTCAGCACCGCAAATTTATTGGTGAAACAAGGATGGCAAAATAATTTTGCGTATGCTATCAATGGTGCTGCATCAATGCGAATACTTGGTAATTCGGGCACAGCAAACGTAATGGGAACATCTATTTTGGTTAACCAAAGAAATGTTCCTGCGGAAAAAATTGCTACTTTCCCTTTTACCTATTTAACTACCTTTAATAACCCTTACCGCACGTTTGCAAAATTTTATTTCGGACAAACCATCGGCGGTTTTCAGGTTGACTCCGTTAGAGACCATTCATCTGTAAACAAAACAGTAAACGTGGATGCTTGGGGAATGCTTACTACACCGCTTGGAACTTATAATGTAATTCGTAGTAAAGAAACAAAAATCACACACGATACCATTGATGCCTATGTGGTTACCGGTTTCGGAAGTTTATGGCAAAATGCAGTACAAACTTCTGCTGATTCTACAACTTCTTATACCTGGTGGGCAAACGGACTTGGGTATTCGTTAGCAACAGCTACAATGGATTCGTTAGGAGCTGTAAAAAGCGTACAATGGTTATTGCAAGCACCTGTAACAGTAGGCATTAACCAATACACAGCAGCTGTGGAAGAAACCGTTTATCCCAATCCTGCTCAAAATGAAATTAATTTTGTAGCTGATGCGGCAAAACAAAAAGCAGTTAACGTATATGACGTTGCTGGCAGATTAATTGAAACCATCAGCATCACTAACAATCAAACAACAATTAATACTTCTGCTTATGCCAATGGAATATATACATACAGCATCATCGGAAAAGATAACGCTGTATTAACAAGAGGAAAATTTTTAATAACTAAATAATAATTAATCTAAAACAAAAACAAAAAAAATGAAAAAACTATTACTTACAATTTCAGCAGCATTACTATTAGTAATCGGCGTAAAAGCACAATCTATGGATATGGAAACTTGGGTAAACGACCCAATCGGTTCATTGCAAGACCCTCAAGGATGGGCAAGTTTCAACCCTGCATCAGCAGCCGGAATGAGTCAAACAGTTTTCAAAATTACATCTCCTGCGGCAGATGTTAATCAAGGATTAGCTTCCGCGAAAATCGTAACTCAAAAAGCGTCTGCTTTAGTAACAGTTCCTAACCCTTTCCGTCCGATGCACAATTTCGACACAGTAGGTATCCTTTCATTAGGAAGCTTAGTAGGAACAACCTTAAAATTTGGTCAGCCAATAGCTACACGCCCAGCTATGTTATCATTTGCAAGTAAATATACTCCCGTAAATGGCGATTCAGGTTTTGTGGTAGTGTTTTTAACTAAATGGGTTGGCGCAGGTGTTCGCGACACCGTTGCAAGAGGAATATACAGAATGGGGTCGGCAACTACCACTTATTCAAATAACACAATTAATTTAGCTTACAATCCATTATATGCTGCTGTGGTGCCCGACACTCAAATGATTAACTGCACATCAAGCAAATACAGAACACCTGGTGCGCAAATAGGAAGCACTCTTTTTGTTGATAATTTCCAATGGTCGGGATATAACAGTACCGATGATATAAATGGAGAAGTGGCAACAGTTACTTATTTCCCTAATCCTGCAAGCAGCGAAATTAATTTCACCTCCTCGAAAAACGCAAGTTATGTGGAAGTATCTGATATCACAGGTCGTAAAGTAGGAATGTATTTAATGCAGAATAATAAAGTAAAAATACAAACGGAAAGTTTTACACGAGGTTTGTACCTTTATGATGTATTGAATGAAAAGAAAGAAATAATAAATAGAGGCAAGTTTGAAATTGCGAAATAATTTTAATTACTAATAATACTGAAACGCCTCCGCAGTATATGTGGGGGCGTTTCATTTTCAATAGAAGTGAACACAAAAATAACAGATGGATTAAACTATTTTTCTAAACTATCTTTTAGAAGAATTTGGAACGCTACTAAAGTAGTATCCTCTTTCTATTTATCAAAGTGGAGCAAAAAACCAGTTCAATGGGGCATTCCCATCAGCATCACTATCGAACCAACTACTAGTTGTAACCTTCGTTGCCCCGAGTGCCCATCGGGATTGCGTGAATTTACCCGTCCAACAGGAATGTTAGATAATGGATTCTTTCAAAAAACGGTTGATGACATATATAAGGACATATCCTACCTTATATTTTACTTTCAAGGCGAACCCTACTTAAATCCAAAGTTTTTGGAAATGGTAAAATACGCATCTGCAAAAAAAATATATACCGCAACTTCCACCAATGCGCATTACCTTAATGATGTAAATGCTCGTAAAACAGTAGAAAGCGGTTTGGACCGCTTAATTATTTCCATTGATGGCACCACACAAGAAACCTACGAACAATACCGCATCGGTGGCGATTTAAAGAAAGTAATTGAAGGAGCCGAAAACATTATCAAGTGGAAAAAGGAACTGAAATCGAAAACACCACACGTTATCTTTCAGTTTTTAGTTGTTAAACCAAATGAGCATCAAATAAAGGATGTGCAAGTGCTAGCAAAAAAATTAGGGGTAGATGAAGTACGTTTTAAAACTGCACAGATGTATGATTATGTAAATGGCAATGCACTTATTCCCACAATCGAAAAGTATTCGCGCTACCAGCAACAATCGGATGGAACATATAGTATAAAGAATGAAATGCTGAACCACTGCTGGCGTTTGTGGCATTCAACAGTTATCACTTGGGATGGTTTGGTGGTGCCTTGCTGTTTCGATAAAGATGCCAAACATCAATTGGGAGATTTAAAAAACACCACTTTCCGCCAACTCTGGCAAAGCAATGAATACAATAATTTCAGAGCATCTGTACTTCGTTCCCGATCAGAAATTGATATTTGTAAGAACTGTACGGAAGGAACAAAAGTGTGGGCGTGAAAAATTCAACCACTACTCAAAAACTAATTCCTCAGCGTATTATTATTTAACTACATTTGCACCCGCAAAAAAGGGAAGCAGAATTTATTTTCAATAAAAAAACATTTTTTTGTTGGTGGTATCTAAAACTTTATTAGTTTTGCAGTCCCTTTTTAAGGGGTAAGCGTGTTTTTGACAATAAAAAGCGTTAGAAGTTCTTTAAAATATAGTGTTTCGGAATAAAGCCGATGTAGCTCAGTTGGCCAGAGCAGCTGATTTGTAATCAGCTGGTCGGGGGTTCGAATCCCTCCATCGGCTCTTTTTTTGTTGAAACTGTAGGGGAGATACCAGAGTGGCCAAATGGGACAGACTGTAAATCTGTTGTTTCGACTTCGAAGGTTCGAATCCTTCTCTCCCCACAAAAACAAAAGGAGAGAAAGTGTTCTTTAAAATATGTAAATTTAAGCGGAAGTAGCTCATTTGGTAGAGCGTCAGCCTTCCAAGCTGAGGGTGGCCGGTTCGAGCCCGGTCTTCCGCTCTTAAAAAATGGAAAGTGCTTCATTCAGCTGTTGTAGCTCAGTGGTAGAGCACTTCCTTGGTAAGGAAGAGGTCGAGAGTTCGATTCTCCTCAACAGCTCTTTAGAAGGAAATAGAAAA
>CAILDT010000254.1 GCA_903833025.1 uncultured Bacteroidota bacterium
ACGGATCGCCATAACAAACGCAACAATGATTATCAAATGAATAATTAATAGTAAGAGATTTATAGTATTCGAAGCGCCGTTAGGTAGAAAAAAATGTGTCACTTTATTCGAAACAATAATACAACTAACTAAACTTATTAAAAAAATGGCAGTACCAAATACAAGTTCTAACAAACTCTTTATTTTCATTTATATAGAATGAGAATAAAAATACTTTTGGAAAAAGTATCACAAAACCTTGGATAAAATTTGTAGCCGAGACTTATAGCCGAGTTCATGCCGGCTTTTTTGCCAAAATATGTTCTCTGCGGGGTTGTAGGGGCAGAGCCCCTTAAGAGATCCGCTTCGTCGAAATACTGGCACTGACAATGTAGAGCGAATTTTCCGTCACAATGATATATTCGCCTTCCACCTTGTAGATCTTTTCAATAGGCGACGTATATTCGTCTTCGCTTTTCACCAAGAGCTTTTCGCCGTTATCGCGAACACCGATCAGAACTTTACTATCATGCGAATTCGACCAATAGTCGAGCATAATGGGCTTATCATCTACGATGGCAATTTTGACGCAATGTTGAAGGCATTGATTACTCGGCGATGTAACCGGTGCAGCAGTAGATTTGTCAGTCATTTATATACTTACGGTTTTTAAATCTTTAAATACTTTTTAAATTTAAAAATTAAGGTTTAATATTATAGAAGAATGGAAGATATGGAAGATATAGAAGATATGGAAGATATAAAAGACGAAGAAATGGAAAATTCATGGACTATTTTTCCGAAATATGTCAATATAATCAATGAATATTTGGCTTTTTTCTCTCAATCCACTAAATATATAAAACCTGCGCCGGATAATCAATATCTTTTAGTGAACGGGTTAACTACTTTAACGCATGTCTTTAAAATAATGTTAGAACAACTCTTAGATCCGGAAATAGCCTTGGGAAATATGCAAAAAGCAATATACTATTATACACCTTTTATTGAACAAATGGAAGAAAGCATTTTACAAGACTTGAATATCTCTTCCAATAGCGCCTCTATTTTCGTGTATAAGAAGACAATTGGTTCAATAGAAATTGCTCAAGTTAAAATAGTCGGCAATAACGAGAGAGATGTTTTGAATAATATAGAGAGATTAATACTTATTCACAAACTATTGTTTGACTTTTTAATAAATAATCATCTACCCGTGCAGGAAATCATAGAAAAATTAATTATGGCCTTGAAAGAATTATGTACAACAAGTGCAAGTGAAAAAACATTTCAACTTCATTTAGCGAATATCATCTTGTTCATACAACAGATAATAGGTGATAAAAAGTTAGATATAAATGCAAAATATGAATTAATCCATTTATATATTCAGAGTAAAGAACCAGTACATACATTAACCGTCACCGATTTATGTAAGAAAAAGGCGCAGCCCGAATATTACACGCGATTGGGCAGACGAAATATGCGGTGGCTATTATAAGGTGGGGGATGCTCCCCCAGACCCCCATATCGGTTAAGCGGATGCATCATTTATTATATATATATTTACCGAGATGGGGTGTGCTTGCGTAGCTGGCGGGTGAAACCCCATGTAATACATCCGATTAACCGATGGTCGGGGGTGTGCTTGCGTAGCTGGCGGGCTTGCCCCCAAGGGGGTCGTAGGGGGAGCATCCCCCTAACCTATACGGTGATCAACTTCTTCCGCATCTTTCTCGTCTTATCCTTACTTTTAACCGGCAGAGCCACCGTTTCAGTACTTTGCCATTTAATCTCATCATATTCCGCTTCAAATATATGGCACAAGAATTCATATATTTGATACAGCATCTCTTCCGAACATTTGCCGACAATTAAAACACTGCCGGTGCGAAAGATCATGAATGAAACTTTAGTCACCGGTAAAGCCTCCTGATTGCCCGCGCGTTCAAGTGTTGGCTGCACCCCGCGCTGGTCTTTGTCATTCAAGATCAAGGTATCATAATAGAACTCGCATTGTATGCCCGGATAGGAACACGGATCAAAATTACTATTGATTTTATATTTATATTTCAACAATTTATACAATTTTTCGCGATTGATATAATATCTGCAGCTAAAATTGGAATTAATCATCACTGTTTCGCTTTTATTCGCTAGGAAATTGAGCGGCAACTCCTCCGCTGTTTTCTTAACAATAATCGGGCTCAAAATTGTGACGAGTAAGGTTAAGACTTTATCCAGAATCGTCGAATCTTGGATGCCCGGTATTTCTAATTTACCCGTATTGAAGACTTTCACGTGTATTTCTTTATATAAATCGTTGTGCAAGAGCCGCAAGATGACGACAAAACAGTTATAGAAAGCGCTCTTTCTCTTGCACCTATAACTCGTTATATCTTTCTTACAGATGCCGATACTTATTTTGCGAATATCTTTGAATTTGACACGCCCATCAGGGTTGTCGATTTGACTAATCACGTAATCATCGATATACTCGTACGCCGCTTTATGCTGGACAATTTCTAATACTTCTTCTGGCGTAATTGAATTGAATTTCATTTGTTTTTTCACCACCCCTATCATCGGCTCGTGATAAGTGACGACGGGTATTTGCCAAAACACTTGCTTTAAATCGATCGGCACATTTAAATACGAGATTTTCGTCTTGGTGGATATATTTAACGGCGAACATTTAGGTATAAGTCCTTTTATAGTACTAATAGTATGGATTGGCTCCGGAGTTGTTTTATTTATTTCATTGATTTCATTCGGTAATAAATCATCTTCACAAAATTTAGACCATGCAGATTCAATATCCTCCATTATAGGCTTGTTATAATGCCAATTGTTTCTTTAAGTCATTCTATTTCAATTTTAATCTAAATAGATATAAAAATGGATGAAATGCCGACTAGAAATAAATCAATACCTATTAACATACAACAATCTAAGAATATATTGACAGAACAATATAGTTTAAATCATATGCGTTTTGATCCGACGCAAAATTCACCCCCGACATTATGGAAAATGCGTTTGAATCAACGGGTCGGTAATAGCCCGATAAAGCATCTTATGCAACGCAATTAGTATATGCAAACAGCTTATGTATCCGCTGCAAACAGCTTATGTAATTTCAGTACTGTATAACTGATCACATAATCCACCGACGGCTCATTTAAATGCATAATGAATTCCGTAAATTTTAAGAATTCGCTATTGACATATTCGGTATTATAATGAATAATATAATTCAAGTAATCTTTGATTATATTTTTTATTTCAATGTTATAATCCGAACTAATCTTATGAAATTGTTTAATTGCATCTTTATAATGTGTTTCATCTTTTATGAGTGCAGTTAAGCGCTGCCAGATGGCCTCATCCACGACATCTTTATGATGAATGATATATTGATTGGATTGGATATAATTAATCATACTCCGTATATCCGATTTAAATAACCGTTGAATAGATTTCAACTTTTCTTCGGGAATATTGAGCTCTTCCTTCTGGCTAATCGTGGATAAAAAATTTATAATATCGGTCTCGGGCAACTGGTTAAAGCGGATGCGCATAAATTCCGTCTGCAGCGATTCATCAATCCGACTAATATAATTGCAAATCAAGCAAAAGCGGACATTGTTATTAAACCCTTGCAATAAATATTTCAGCGCTTGTTGCGCATTCTTGGTCATATAATCGACTTCATCTAAGATAACAAATTTGATGCCATTATGAAAAAGCGAATTGGAATTCACAAACTGATGAATTTGGCTGCGAATAATATCGATCCCTCTTTCATCCGAGGCATTCAAATGAATCATTAAGCCTTTATTTTGCTGATTATGTTTTTCTTGGAATTTATTCACGAGATTGATGATAGTCGTCGTTTTGCCGGTACCGGGTGGCCCATAAAGGAGAATATTCGGAAAATGATTCTTTTCAATAATATTATCGATAATAGATTTATTTAAAGGGTCTAAGACAATATCATTTAATTTACTTGGCCGATACTTTTCAACCCAAGGGATCGTTTTATTATTCATTTTTTTTAATAATGTTATTAAAATATGTTTATATAAATACAAACGTAATTGATTAATATATAAACATATTTTTGCAAATATTATTATATATAAAAATGGCGGGCAATATGGAATTATACGCGGATTGCGGCTATTTGGAAATTATCAAAGGACCAATGTTTTCAGGAAAAACTACCCGTATCATGGACATTTACAAGAAATATACTTTTTGTGATATTAAAACTATGGTGATCAATTATGAAAAAGATACGCGCTATTCAGATGACATGCTTTCTTCGCATGATCAAATAATGATTCCTTGCATTAAAGCCCTCACCCTGCACGATGTTGTTAATATTGCGGATGCCTCTGCAAAAGCCACACCCTCCCTGCCCGCCTCGGTTGCCGGCAAACATGCGATTGAATTCTTCGAAGCGAAAGCCATTTTAATTAATGAAGGGCAATTCTTTGCCGATATTGTCGAATGGGTGACCCTCGCGGTAGAAAAGTATCATAAAAATGTGTATATCTGTGGACTGAATAGTGATTTCAAGCGACAGAAATTCGGCAACTGGCTGGATCTGGAAGCCTTAAGC
Organism: uncultured Bacteroidota bacterium; assembly: GCA_903833025.1. GTDB lineage: Bacteria > Bacteroidota > Bacteroidia > 2-12-FULL-35-15 > 2-12-FULL-35-15 > 2-12-FULL-35-15. Next base: position 4,607 of record CAILDT010000254.1, read on the forward strand.
GATAATGTTGTCATGCTGCATTCTTTTTGCAGTAAATGTAAACGCCGGCCGGCCATCTTCAGCCACCGCTTGAGTAAAGAACAGGAATTGGAGGTCATTGGATCGGACTGTTATATACCGGTTTGTCGAAAGTGTTATAATGTGTTAATCGCTGCTTAACTATTTATTAAAACCATTTAAATTTTTTCTATTAAATATGGTAAATATGGTTATTGAAAAGATTAAAAGAACTAGAACTAAAAAAAATATTCTGGAAGAACCGTCGGACACCCTTAAGAGCGGGGTTGAAGGGCTTGCGGAGCTGGCGGCAGCGCCCCTATCAGAAGAACCGACAGACGGGGGTGTGGGGGGTGACCCCCAAGCAGAAGAACAAACAGACTGGGTCGTAGGGGCAGCGCCCCTAAGCGGGGGTGAGGGGCTGGCGGAGCTGGCGGAGCTGGCGGCAGAGCCCCCAAAGATGCCCAAGAAGCGTGGCCGCAAACCCAAAGGCGGCAAAATTGTCCCCAACAATTTCCTACTAGAAACCAATAAAGGCCATGAACCCAATATTATCATGCACCTGAAATGCGGCGAATCTGATTTAACTCAAAATACTTTTATTTCCAATGAACCGAATGCCCTCTTAGTAGAAACCTTTCAATTTGAAAATAATAAGGCGACTGAATTAGGTTATAGTATTATTGATTATGGTATTAAAAATAACAATCAGAAAAATGAAGGATTTGAAAATAGTATTTTAATGAATGAAGGTTCAAACGCAGATCTAACTGCACCTAACAATGAAAAAAAATCTGTAGTAAATGAAGGCGATGATATGCGACAAATCTGGAGTAAATTAAAAGAACTCACTTATCAATTGCATACGAATAGTATTTCCGATAAAAAGTCCGCCTGCTTTTGGTGCACATGTGATTTCGATAATCCGACGATTTTAATCCCCAAGTATGAATTAAATAAAACGTACCATTGTTATGGCTGCTTTTGCAGTCCTGAATGCGCCACAGCGTATCTCTTCGAAGAAGCTGTAGATACTTCCACGCGTTTTGAGAGATATCATTTATTAAACCATATTTACTGTAAAATCTATAATTACGAGAAGAATATTAAACCGGCACCGAATCCTTATTATACTTTGAATAAATATTATGGCAATCTCTCTATCCAAGAATATCGGAAGCTCTTGAAGAATGAACGTTTGCTTCTCATTGTTGATAAACCTTTGTCGCGCGTCTTGCCGGAACTGCATGAAGATAATGATGATTATATGTTTAATGGGGCCACTATTTCTACGTCGAATAAATTCAAGTTGCGGAAGCAGAAGAAACAAACGAAGACGGATATACTGTCGGAGACGTTTAACCTGAAGGGGGCGGCAGCCCCCTCACCCCCGCCATAGGGGGTACCCCCCTTCAACCCCCGCCATAGGGGGTACCCCGCCATAGGG
>CAILDT010000255.1 GCA_903833025.1 uncultured Bacteroidota bacterium
AAAAATAATTATTTCTTTTTTTATGGAATTTAATTTATGAAAACATCTTAGAGTTATAAATAATTAATTTAAACCCTTTAAAACTTAGAAACTATGTTACAAAAATCATTTATCACATTGGCAATTGCGGGCTTATTGAGCTTAGCTTTTCTTTCTTTTCATAATCTGGATAACATTTGCCCTGTTCACGGAAAAATTATTGACACTAAAACAAGCAGTGCTATTTCGTTTGCAACTATTTCCTTATATAATAAGGATTCTGTACTTGTTGAAAATGCAACTTCGGATGTAAACGGGGAATATTGCCTTAAAAATGTTGCTAATGGTACTTATAAGTTAGTGGTAACTTATATAGGTTATCAAAAAAAGACTGTAGCGGGAATTACCGTAGCAGCAAACACCAACAAAATGGTCGATGTAAAATTAGATGCGGCGCAACAGAAATTGCAGACTTTGGAAGTTGTTACTGAACAAGCTCCTTTAATTGAAGCTGATGTAGCTACTTATAAAGTGGTGTCGCGAGAAAGTTATAATATGAGAGGAGGGAGAAACAATAACATGGGCTATACTTGGGCGACACCGGATGGCAAAAAGAAAGAAGCGGAGGTTTTTAATACCGAAGAATACAGCAAAATAAATGATAATGAGTTTAAAGATGCTAAGAAAAACCCTTTATCTACTTTTAGCATTGATGTGGATAAAGCATCCTATAGTAATGTTCGCAGGTTTATTACGCAAGGTAGTTTGCCGCCTGCTGATGCGGTGCGTGTGGAGGAAATGATAAATTATTTCCCTTATCAATATCCACAGCCCGAAGGGAACGAGCCATTTTCTATTAATACCGAATACACCGAATGTCCTTGGAACAGTCGCCATAACCTTATTCATATTGGGTTGCAGGGTAAACAAATAAAATTAGATAATATGCCGGCAAATAACCTAGTATTTTTAATTGATGTTTCGGGTTCGATGGATGAGCCAGATAAATTACCGTTATTAAAATCGTCTTTACATTTATTAGCAGACCAAATGCGCCCAGAAGATAAAGTAGCAATTGTGGTTTATGCAGGTAATGCAGGTTTGGTGCTTCCATCCACATCTGGTTCGCATAAAGATAGAATAATTGATGCACTTGATAAATTGGAAGCAGGTGGCTCTACAGCAGGTGGTGCAGGTATTGAATTGGCTTATAAAACTTGCAAAGAAAACTTTTTACCAAACGGAAATAATAGAGTGATACTTGCTACTGATGGCGATTTTAATGTAGGTGTTAGTAGTGATGGTGAACTTACTAGATTGATTGAAAAAAAACGAGAAGACGGCATTTTTCTTTCTGTGCTTGGCGTTGGAACAGGTAATTATAAAGATTCGAAAATGATGCAGTTGGCAGATAAAGGAAATGGAAATTACAACTATCTTGATAATTTGCTGGAAGCAAAAAAAGTATTAGTAAAAGAAATGGGTGGTACTTTATTGACGATTGCAAAGGATGTAAAAATTCAAATTGAGTTTAACCCTGCTAAAGTAAAAGCATATCGTTTGGTAGGTTACGAAAAACGGTTGTTAAACAACGAAGATTTTAATGATGATAAAAAAGATGCCGGTGAACTTGGCTCTGGACATACTGTTACAGCTATGTACGAAATCATTCCTGCTGGTTCTGATGAAGTGGTTGCTTCCATCGACCCATTAAAATATCAAACTCCGGTGGCTACAAATACTAACTTTGGCAATGATGTAATGACTATTAAATTCAGGTATAAAGAGCCAAAAGAATCTACCTCGAAACTAATTACTAAAGTGTTGCTCGATAAAAAAATACCAATAGAATCGGCTTCCGAGAATATTAGATTTTCATCTGCTGTGGCTGAATTCGGGATGTTATTGCACGACTCTAAATTTAAAGGCGATGCTAATTATAAATCAATAATGACAATGGCCAAAGCTTCAAAGGGAAAAGATGATGATGGTTACCGTGCTGAATTTATTCAACTTGTAGAGAAAGCAGAGTTGTTGAAGAAGTAATTTTTTATTTGTTATTAAAAGTTCTGTTGAAGTATTTTGCTTCAATGGAACTTTTTTTATCACAACAAATCTCCTTTACTTATTATTTCTTTAAGCGCATTGTAAAGTTTATCCAAATCGTTTTGCGAATTAAATACCTGAATAGAATATCTCAAAAAAACATATTGGTCGTGGCGCATAACAGGAACTTCTATTTTATATTTCTCAAAAAGATGGCGTTGTAGTTTTTCCGGTTCAGTTGTATTAATAGGAATACTGCACATTTGCCCAAGAAAATTATCATCAATGGGGCAATTAGGAACAGAGCCAAGCAAATCGCAAAACCGTTTGTAATTGTTTCTTGCAAGCGTTCTGCAATCAGCCGAAACTTGTTCCCAATTATTTTGTTTCATAAACTCGATAGCTTTCGGGACTGTTAAAAATGCAGAGAAATCTCTGGTGCCTTGCATCTGATGATAATCTAAAAATTGGGAGTTGGATGGTGCTGCACTTTCGTATCCCCAGCTAATTATCAATGGGTCGAAAAGGTTTTGCAATTCTTTTTTTACATATAAAAAAGAACATCCTTTGGGTGTCATCATCCATTTATGGCACGCTCCTGTGTATATGTCGGCTTTTAGTTCGGCAAGGTTTAATGGTGCGTGTCCGGGTACGTGCGCACCATCAACTATGGTTAACAATCCTTTTTCTTTTGCCATTTCGCATATTTCTTTCACAGGTAATTTCATTGCGGTGGTGCTTGTTATCTGCGAAATAAATATTGCTTTTGTGTTTTTGGTATATCCTTTCCAAAATTGTTCGATAAACGTTTCCTTTGATAATACAGGTATTTCAATAGGTTGTCTTACAAATTTTGCTTTGCTTTTAGTACAATAATAATTCCACGTGCGGTCCAAAGCACCATATTCTAAATTGGTTGAAAGTATTTCATCTCCCTCATTCAGCTTCAAACTTTTTGCAATAATATTTATCGCATACGTAGGATTATTTACATACACCAAATCATCGGCATTGCAATTAATAAATGCCCCAAGTGCTTCTCTTGATGTTTTTAAATACTCTATTCCATCAAAAGCAATAAACTGTACTGGCTCTGATTCCAATAGCAGTTGCCACTTTTGATAGTCTTCAAATATTGGTTTCGGACAAGCACCGAATGAACCAAAGTTGAGGAACGTTATTTCTGGATTAATAAGGAATTGTGATTTTAGTTTTTCGTTCATAGTTCTATTTTTATTTAGATTCCTCGCTGCGCTCAGAATGACAAATGCTACCTGTCATTCCGGGCGCAGCGAGGAATCTCTTATTTTTTATCGAGCACAAATTTAATTAAATAATAAAGCGGCAAACCCGAAATAAAAAGAATAACCCCCCACGTTGCCGCTGTTGGGTTGGCATACAGCACGCTAATATTTACTGCCACATAAACCAAAATGTAAATTGCAGGCAACACCGGATACCCTTTTATTTTATAAATATCAGATGGCTCACCAGTTTTTTTTGCTCTGTGGCGCAACACAAAAATGGCAGCAGCAGCAGTAATCAAACTAATGCTATCGAAAAACATTACATACTCCAATATTTTTTGGAACGACGACATAAAAAATAAAGTGAGTAAAATAAAAACACAAAACAACGTAAGTGCAAATTCCTGCACTTGTGTTTTATTATTTATCCGTTTGAAAATAGGCGGTAATACATTGTCTTCAGCCATCGCAAAATATATTCTGGGATTGCTCATCACCGAAACATTTACGTACGCCATCACCGAAAAAAACATAATTACCGACACTAATTTATGCGCCACCGTGCCAAACATTAACCCCGTAATGTCTGATGCAAGTGTTGTAGTATGTTGCATTCCGCTCAATCCTAATACTTTGTAATACGAATAATTTACCGCCAGATAAATAATAAGTACAATAGTAATCCCATAAAAAATAGCGCGAGGCATTGTTCGCCTTGCATTCGGCACATCATTCCCGAAATTCATCGTTTGCTGATAACCGCCATAAGTGAAGAAAACAGGGATAAAACAGAGCGCAAATGCTTTCCACATATCAGCAGAAGAATTATTTTGCACTACATTTATTTCTTCCGAATGTTCTCCTCTCACAAAAAAAACAGCAGCAATCAAAAGCACCAACATCCCAATTTTAATCAGCATTAGCCCATTCAAAAGTTTCGCGCTCACCTTAATTCCAATCATATTTATAATGTATAACACCGTAATTGATGACATCGTAATGATGAGTATTGCCGTATCGTGCGCCACATTTGGGAGTAGGATAGGGGCAATGTATTCGGCACCCATAATGGCAACACCGGCAGTTGCGGCGGCGTTGCTCATCACTATTATCCAGTTGACCATAAATGCAAACGCAGGATGATAACAATGCGAAAATATTTTATAAAACCCACCCGCAACTGGGTAGCGCGACCCTATTTCGGCAAACGTAAGTGCACCTATAAAACTAATTACAGCACCTGTAATCCACGCAGCAAAAAATATAATTGGTACTCCCGATTTTTGCGCCACCTCCGTAGGCACCCTAAAAATGCCCATTCCAATCACCAACCCCACCACAATCATAGTTAGGTCGAACGTTTTCAGTTGGGTTTTTATTTTTTGTGGAACTTCGCTCAATGGTTTTTATTTAACGAACCTATGTGTGATGGAGTAAAATATTAAAACATTTTGGCACTATCAAACTCATACCTAATACTGTCATTATGAATTGTTAAATTGTAATGGTCTAACCTATCAATAGTCCATATAGTGTAATGGTCAGCATTATTATACACTTTTATTTTATTCTCTCCATCCGTAAAATCCCACGTATGGTAAAAATCAAAAATAAAAGCATTGTCGCCACTTCCTCCCCAAAATAATCCACCTCCTTTGCAAGTACCATCTTCGCCAAAGCCGACATAAGTTTTCCCGTGAGGTGGCAAGAAATCAGGAGAAAATTGAAATTGATATGAAGTCAAATTATTATAACTTTTAACAATCCAGTCTCGATGACATAATCTTTTTCTTGGGCTAGAAAAATGCAAATCTGTATCGTTGGGATACTTTTTCTTACATTCGATAAAAAGCAAAACCACAAAACATAATAATAAGAGTGATTTTGTTTTCATTGTTGGTGGTTTTAAAAAATAATAAACAAATGTAATGTATTTTTTACTCTTATATAAGGAGTAAAATTTATTTATCTGTTAATTATAAAACAACATTCATTGACATTTAAGTAACACTATTTTTTATCAACTGTTTGCATTTTTATTTCAGCAGATTTAAAATAAAACGTACGGTTAAAATAGTTGTGCAGAAGGCGTAAATTTGTTAGAAACAGACTTCACGAACTAAGTTACAGACTTCACGAACTAAGTTACAGACTTCACCAACTAAGTTACAGAGCTCACCAACTAAGTTACAGAGCTCACTAACTAAGTTACAGACTTCACTAACTAAGTTACAGACTTCACCAACTTAGTTACAGAGCTCACCAACTAAGTTACAGAGCTCACTTACTAAGTTACAGACTTCACTAATTAAGTTCGGGAGCTCACTTTCTAACAAAAAACACTACAAGTTATAAACTAACAAGCAAATATTAAAGCTGCTAAGTGCTTGTAAATGGTTAATAATTATAAACATAAGAAGAAATGCGAATTGAAATGATAATAGTGTAAAAGAGCCCAATAAAGAGAAAAGCAACTAGAATAAATCAAAAAATAAATAACAGTTAAAACCAAAAAAACCTATGAAAAAATCAACAAAAAAACAC
>CAILDT010000256.1 GCA_903833025.1 uncultured Bacteroidota bacterium
GCAAACGCCCAATGCACTTTTTTGGACTATGGGGTACCATTTCGTTTTTATTCGGCGGCATAGTATCTTTAATATTGATTATAGAAAAAGTTTATAAATCTCATTACCACATCCCCACCCGCGATGTAACCGATAAACCATTATTTTATTTAGCTTTAGTAGCTATGGTTATTGGTACTCAATTATTTCTTGCCGGGTTTCTGGGAGAGTTGATTTCACGCAGTTCCAGCGATAGAAATCGTTACCAAATAGAAAAAAAACTGTAGGTTATCAACAAACCTGTATTAACAAATTCCAAAAGAATGTGTTAATATCTTTGCCGTTTCCGAAAAATTGTTAATATCTTTGCGACCAGATATAAAAAAAAAGCGACAAACTTTATTCAAAGTATATATGAATTGTTATAAAAAGGAATCTATTTGCACATCCATATTAGTATGTATTTTCGCTTTATATTCCTTTGGTCAGAAAAATGACAATAAAGATTCTCTTATATCATTTAAAATAGGCGAATTAAAAGCTGTTTGGAATTTAGATAATGACGTATCTAGAGATTCCAAAAAATACGAAAGCTACTCTAAAATCCCTCCATTATATAAGTTAAATGCTCAAGATACCGTTACAGAATTAGAGTATGTAAAAAGGGTGAATGACGCAAAAATTAAATTATTAAAACAAGATATTGGTTTGGATGCTGTTGGTAATTATCTTCAAAATTTTAATCCTGGCTTTAATACGGATGACAATTTGATTTACCACTTTAGGTATCAGGTTGGTTTAGATTGGAATATACTAAACGATGGTTTTATTACTAATAGGTATAAACAACAAATTCTGAAAAATGAAAATACAATAATTGCTTTAACTCCTAAAACAAAAAAGAACGATGGGCAAGAATACGTTGCAATTTCTCATAAAATTATCTATTCATTTAACTTGCACAAAATAGAAGTACTCGAAAAACGTCAGCAATTAATGGATGATAAAATTTCAGTAGCTAATGAATTATATTTATTAAAACACGTATCACGTATTAATTTGTTAGAGATAATGCAACAACAAGTTGATATTGGAAGTATGAGTCAGATTTATAAAAGCTACAACGATGAATTGAAACTTAAAATGAATGTTGACTCGATACCGAAAGACATTCTACCATTGTTTGATGTTGATTTTACCAAAGTAATAGCTAAAGATTCTATCAAACCAATCAGCGATAGTATTTTGAAATTAGAAATAGAGAATTTAAAATTAGCGCATAAACCTTGGACAGATATAAAGGTAAATACACAGGTGCGTTATAATTATTACGACTTAGTGAATAGTGCATATAGCCGCAATTTTATGTCTGCTGGCATAGGTGTGGCAGTTCCTATTCCGTTTAGTATAAAAGCAAACAAAAATTTAATAGCAGAGCAATCAAAATTACTTGCCTTTCAACAGAAAGAATCAGCTAAAGCATTGCAAACCGATTTATTAAATAACTTTTATGAATTCAGATATAAATTAAAACAGTACAATAATTTCTTTGAAAAGAGAAGAAAATATGAGGAGTTGATAAGAGTAGAAAGAGTAAAAGAAAAGTTTGGCGACCTTGAGTTTAACCCTTTAACAGCTCTTGGTTTGTTAGATGAAATGTTGCAAGTAGACATTGAAATGTTAGACATACAACAACAAATGTATTTGCAATTATTGGACATTCATTCAAAAGCACCTGATATAGAAATTGCAAGTATCATTAAACCTTATAAAATAGATAGTCTTAATATGTCTTCCGAAAAAACAAACCGTAGTATGTATATCTGGTCTGAAGCACAGACTAAATACGAACCATCTTATATAGTGGAGTATTTAAGATTAAATAAAATTTCTACCGCTATATTATCTTTAAAGAAAGACCAATCTAACAAAGCAGAAGCGGTTACTTTAATAGGAAAATTAAATGCTAAGGGAATTAAAGTGGAGTTGTTAGTGGGTAGCAATAAACTTTTAACATCAAATAATCCAACTGCTTATTTCGATTCCGTAACCAATGGTCTAGATTTAAAAACACTTACTGCAATTCATTTGGATGTTGAACCACATACAATGAAAGATTGGGCTTCAAACAAAGAAGAGTATTTGAATAAGTATGTTGAATTACTGAAAACTGCAAAACAATATTGTTCTAAAAATGGTTTACAATTGAGCGTTTCCATTCCTGTTTTTTATCCTGAAAACACGTTGAAAGATATATATGCGCAAGCTGACAATGTTTATATTATGGCTTATGAACATAACGATGCAGAATATATTGCAAGAAAAGTTCAGGAAGAATTTGCAATAGATGCTAAAAGAACAACTATCGCGCTTCGTGCTAAAGATTTCAAAAACAGAAACGAATGCGAACAGTTATTTACAGAATTAAATCAATTGCTTAACACAAATAACTTTGCGATGCACGACTTTGAAACATTTGTAAAATTAGATGAATTAAGCGTTAACCATAATCAGAAATAAACTAAAACTATAATATTTTGAAAAGTATAGATTTTAAAAGAAAAGGCTCGGCAATCCGAGTGATGAACGAAGATTCCAAGAGAATAAAATACAATTGGGACAGAGTAGTTTATATTGTATTTATTATTGGAGCACTTGTGTTCTTAAGTTATTATGCCGTTAATAAGTTGTTTTACATTAAGGCGGACGGACAGGTTTTATTTGAAAACGTGAGCATCCGTTTAACCAATGATTGTCGCGTTTTGGCATATCAGAAAAAAGAAGGAGATATTGTAAAAAAAGGAGATTCTTTATTTACTTATACCATAGATAAAGATGTACTTGCAGGTAATTTCGGACCAGGTGGCGCAATTGCTATTGGTGGAGATACAACATATAATAATGAGTTGGAAAACTGGAGAGAAAAAGAAAAGTATGCTTTATTAAAAAAAGCGGGAAGTAATTTTATTGAAATTCAACAAGCAAAAGCTCTTATTAAAACCTATCAAAGTGAAATTGAAAGATTACAAAATGAAGTGGTTTTAGATGTTTTGCCTAAAAGCAGATTAGAATTTGTTCAAAATGAAATACTTAAACTAAATAACAACATAGAAGTATTAAACGCAGAGAATGTTCAATTTTATGCTCTTATTTATCAATTGGATAATACTAAATTAAAACCTGCTGTCAAAAGTGCTAATGGAGGCATAGCTTCTAATTTGTTTGGTAACGGTGCCGGTGGTAGCGCAATACTTGGCAAACAAATTTTTTATTCTCCTATAGATGGTAGTGTTACAAGAATTTACACACAACAATTTGAAGTAGCTTTAAAAACGGAACAAATTATGGCTATTCATAAAAACACACCGATGTATATCAAAGGATTTTTTGAGCAAAGTGATATGAGTTATTTTAAAGAAGGTGATATGGTAAATATCGAATTTCCTGATGGTACAAAAAGCAATGGCTTGATTCGTAGGTTTTATTATGCAACTTATGCTTTGCCTGACGAATTCCAAAAAAGATATGAGCCGACAACAAGGACTATTGCAGCCGATATATATCCTGTTGACCCGAACGAATACACCCATTGGAAATCGTTTTATAAACTAGGGGCAACTATTACAAAATATAAATATTAATACTAAAACTAATACATATAACAAATGTCGTTAAAAGTAGTACCACAAGCAATTGAAATAAGAAATAACAAAATCGAATTCGATAATTTATTATTTTTTATTGTTGATAGCAACAGCAGTGTCAAAATAGAACCATTGATTGGTTATGATGCTATCATTATTGATTCGAAAGATGCTGAATTTGCTAAACTTATTTTGAAAAAAATTCGTGGACATTATAATCCTGAATTTTATTTAAAGCCGGTTTTCTTAATTAATTATAAGGAGTCGAAGGACCCGATATTGCATAGCTTAAATGATGGCTTTATTCATTCGTACGACCAGTTAAAGGAAATTGCAGATGTTGCAAAACAAATATTTTTAAAAACAACTCAATTGGATTATCAGCTGGTAGCAACTTTCGAAGCACAAATGATGAAGAAAGTGTTGAATTTTATGTTCACACGAGATTTGAAAACATTGAAACCTATTCCCGATTTAAATTCCGTTATTGGTTATACCTATCCTGCAATATCTGTTAATTTCGATTCTTCAGAAGAAACTCAAGTGTTAGAAATTTTGGAATGGGGAGAAAGAGAAGGTTTAGTTTGGCCCGATTTTCACGAACGAATCTATTTATGTAATCAGTGTAGCGGTGGGTTTTTAAGTTATCGCGAAGTTTGTCCGCATTGCAATTCATCCAATTCTAGTGCGCAGGATTTAGTACACCATTTTCCTTGTGCATATATAGGTCCGTTATCTGATTTTCAAAATAACGTTGATAATGCGTTAACTTGTCCTAAGTGCAACAAAGCACTTCGCCACATTGGTGTCGATTATGATAAACCTTCTATTATTCACCATTGCAACAATTGTGATAAAAATTTTCAGGACTTTTTTGTGAAAGCCAAATGTATTTCGTGTACACAAGATGTGGAAGTTCAATACTTAATACCAAAAGCCATTAACGTTTACAAACTTACAAAACGTGGCAGAACAGCAGCTTCCAATGGTTTCCTTTCTACAGGAAAAGAAGTAGAAGATATTTTCGGAACTCTTACTATGGCTGTGTTTAAAACAATGTTACACTACGAAATAGAACGAATAAAAGAAAATCCTGAACAGCAAAAGTCAAGTATTGTCATTGTAAATATTGAAAATATATTTGAGTTGTATAAAAAAGTAGGTAAAAAAGCAGAGAAAACAATATTGGAATCCATTGTTAACCTAATCAGAGAAAATGTGAGGCCTACTGATTTTATTGCCTTCGAAAACTCTTCAACTATGTATTTAGGTTTAATAAATAGTGATGCGCTTCAGTCGGAAGCAACACTTGAAAATTTAAAAACACTGATTGAAAAACTAATTAAAAATAACTTTAATGATTTCTCAGCTAACATAAACTTTAAAGTGAAATTGTTACAGCCGTTTAATAAATCCGAATTTCAACTTCAAGAACTAACAAAAGACTTATTTGATTAATGCGTTTTTTAGACGAATTTATTAACTACGTTTCTTCGGTTGATGCCGCAAAGCTCTTCCGTATGTTTTGGTTCTTTTTTATCTTTGAGTTTTTTCGTTTTTTTCTTGTCGAAATCTCCACTATCATATTTTGGAAATTTGATAGTATCTTCCGTAAAAAAGGTATTGCAGATGCACGACTAACGCTGATGAAAAGCCAACCCCTGGTTTCCATTATAGTACCTGGACGAAACGAAGGAAAACATATTTTCAAACTTGTAAATTCTTTAAAAGAACAAACCTACCAAAATTTCGAACTCATTGTTATTGATGATGGTTCGGATGACGATACACCTATTATTTGTCGCAACTTGGAACATCTCGGAATGATTTCTGCCTTTTATCGTAACGATGTAAGAGGAGGGAAGGCATCAGCAGCAAATCTGGGTCTTCGCTATGCAAGAGGAGAGTTTGTTATTCATTTCGATGCCGATTGCTCATATGATAGAGATGCAATTGAAAATATATTAGTGCCTTTTTATTACAATCCTAAAATAGGCGCAGTAGGTGGTAATGTGCAAGTACGTAACTACAAGGATAGTTTATGCGCCACCTTGCAAGCATTGGAATATATGGATACTATATCTATCGGACGTATCACTACGTCAGAATTAGGTATCTATCGTGTAATTTCAGGTGCTTTTGGTGCTTTTCGTAAAGAAGCACTTGATAGGTTAGGAGGTTGGGATATAGGACCCGGATTGGATGGTGATATAACAGTTAAAATACGAAAACTAGGATATATAATACATTTCGAACCAACAGCAGTATGCCAAACAAGTGTACCTGTTACATTCAAAAAATTGATACGACAACGCCTTCGTTGGGATAAATCACTTATCCGTTTTCGTTTGCGTAAACACAGAGATGTGTTTTATCCAAACGACTCTTTCAAGTTTTCTAACTTCATTTCATTTGTCGAAAACGTAACATACAACCTTATTCTAAACGTAAAATGGTTTTTTTATCTTGCGGATATGGTGTTTAATTTTGCATCACAGCTTATCTTCATAATCCCAATGAACATTTGCCTTTACACAGTAAATAACTTTATGAAATTTTTGGTATTCTCGCCTTTTAGAGATAGAAAAAATGAAGGTATCACTTACTTCTTAATATATTTACCACTAATGGTGTTTTATTTCGGATACTTCCTTCGTATTGTAAGAACTACTGCATACATACAAGAAATATTCTTCAAAGCATCTTATAAAGATAATTGGAACCCAGCAAAATCATCTCGTCAAGCAAAAATAATGAAGATTTAGTTTTGTTTAAAATTTTGTTTGATAAAAATGCGGTAACACGTACCGCGAACAGCACACTATGAGGGAGGTAAAAGATATTCGGTTGTAGATTCCCAATACTGAAATTGCTGCTGACCAAAATAAATGTGTTGTCCATTAAATTTATCTACTCCATTTGCTTTGTGGTCATTCATTTAAAAATCTCGTTTATTCAAATGTTCGTGATGCGATAAGATCAATCTTTTATATAGACTGGCTGTGGCGTTTAAAAAATTCTGTTTTTATTTTAAACAGGAAGTTATTCCATGTAAATCAAAATTGAATTTCTGAATAGGAGCTTTATCACATATTTCATCATTGCAGGTCTGGTTTTCATACGTGCCATTAATTTTTACTTTACCAGCAGAGCTTAATTTAATTCTTTGAGTAAATACAACTTTATTGTAATGTAACATCACAGTTTTTTTTATGGTCGGGTCATATTCAGGAGTTGGTTTTGTTTCTGTAATACCACCAACAAGCGTGTAGCTTTTATCAGCTTTAAAAATAATATCTGTAGGAGATATTTCTTCGTCTTCCACTTTAGGTTTAACAACTGAAAAAGTATGCCATCCTTTGTCTAAGGTAACATTAAATACTAAGTCATACTCACAATCGTTTATTTTGGTTGTTGAAAGTTTCCAATGAGAATGGGTTACTTGTGCTTTCAGTGTTAAGTTTAATAATAAACTTAAAGAGAATAGGAATAATGTTTTTTTCATTAGTTGGACGAATTAGATTTGTATGTTTTATTATTTTGTTAATTGATATTATCCTTTTTTCTTTTTTCCTTTTTTACCATTGGATATTGAATATTTTATAGGCAATGTAAACTTACATTTAACGGTATGTCCGTATTGAATTCCAGGATTCCATTTTGGCATTTGCTTTATAATTCTTACGGCTTCTGCATCCAAACCTGGTCCGTCAGTTACTCCTTTCAACACGGTTACATCTGTAATGCTTCCATCCAAATCAATTACAAAACCCACATAAACAGTTCCCATAACATCTGCCTCTTTTTCTATCTGAGGATAGATAATATTTTTTCTGATATATTGCATCATTTCATCCTCGCCACCAGGAAATGAAGGTAATTTTTCCAGCTTATCAACTGTATAAATAGTATCATTAGGGATAGTATTGTTTTGTGCTACAAGTACTGCTGATAATAAAATGAATGCTGTAAGTAGTTTTATTTTTATCATAACTTTTTTTTATTTTAATAAGTGATACTTATTTCCTATTATGTAATGCTCCCCAAAATTTAGACTGGA
>CAILDT010000257.1 GCA_903833025.1 uncultured Bacteroidota bacterium
ATGTAAGAATAACATCAAGAAAAGAAGTGGTGGACGCAGGGGTAATAACAGTTTATAATTAATAATAGTAAACAATGAAAAAATTAGTTTGTTTGATTTTTACATTCGTAATTGCAGGTTCAATAGCAATGGCGCAAGGTAAAAAAGATGTGAAAAAATTTAAAATAAAATCGGAAACAGTTACACTCACCGAAACGATTGACGGAAAAGAAAAAACATTTACCGAATCGTATCAAAAGTTTAACAAAAACGGACAAGTTGTGGAGGATGTGGAATATACTAAAGCCGGTACTTTTAAAAAGAAAGAAACGGTTGTGTTTAATAAAAACAAAGATGAAACAGAACACGCTTATTATGATGAGAAAGGGAACTTGGTGAAAAAGATGGTTACCGAATATAATGCCACAAACGATAAAACTTCAGAAACTTTATATGACGGGAAAGATAATGTTACTGAAAAAACACAATACGGATATAATGCAAAAGGAGAAAAAATTTATGAATTGCTAACGGATGATAAAGGAAAATTAATTAAAAAGTCAATCTACGCTTACGATAGTAATAGTTTGAGAACCGAAAAGAAAACTACCGATGCAAATGGAAACGTAATTGCAATTAAAAAATACAGTTACGAATATTAATTAGTGGATAACATTAATAACATACTAAGTCAATTTATGTCCATCACTTTGCAAGAGATGGATGGCGTTGCGCTAATGGAACGAACAGACACTAAATTTGTTTTTCGGTTTATTGACCTTCCTTTATTTTTAGAAAAAATAAAAAACGATTATAGAGTACTTGAAGTAAAAGGAAATAGAGTAAGCAGGTACGAAACACTATATTACGATACCACCAATTTTGATTTATACCATTCGCATCAAAGAGGTAAACCAAGCAGATATAAAATAAGAAGCAGAAGATATGTGGAGTCGGATTTAAGTTTTTTTGAAGTAAAATATAAAACCAATAAAGGCAAAACAATAAAAGATAGAGTTCGTCAAAGTGAAATTACTGGAAGGATAGAAAATGAAGCAGAGACTTTATTGACAGAAAAAACTTCTATGTTTGCAAAAAATTTGGAAGGGAAACTATGGACAAACTTTTCGAGGATAACATTAGTAAATAAAAACTATCCCGAACGTGTTACGATAGATATGGATTTAACTTTTAAAAACACGAACGATACTACTACAATTAATAACCTTATAATTGCTGAAGTAAAAAGGGACAGTAAAATAGTATCTCCTTTTTTAGCATTGATGAAAAAAAACCACGTTAGAGAAGGCTCGATGAGTAAATATTGCTACGGAGTAATAAATTTAATAACACAAGTAAAACACAATTCATTTAAACCAAACCTTATATTAATTAAAAAAACACTTTATGGTACTTTTGCAAGAACTTAATCCGGACAATGTTAGTTCAGGATTTACTTTATTCGAAAAATTAGGCACTAAATTTTTTATCCGATTAGCGATAGACCTTACTTCGGTAATCATTCTTATCCGACTTATTTATTTCCCTGTTTATAAAAACAAAGAAAACTTTTCTACCTTCTTTGTGTTTAATATAATTATGTTTTTGGTTACGTTTATTCTCAACAAATCAGAAATGAGTACCGGTGCAGGATTTGGTTTATTCGCAGTATTCTCTATGTTACGTTTTCGTACCGAAGGGATAAATACAAAAGATATGACTTATATGTTTTTGGTGATAGCAATGGGTATGATTACAGCATTAAGCAAAGGTGGCTGGATAGAAATTTCGTTGCTAGATATAATTATTCTTATCGTTGCCTTTATTTTAGAAACTACAGTGTTGATGAAAAAAGAAGTTTCGCAATTGGTTATTTATGAAAATATAGAATTAATAAAACCAGAAAGCAGAGTAGAGTTCAAAGCAGATTTAGAAACCAGATTAGGAATAAAAATTAATAGAATTGAAATAACTTCTATTGACTTTTTAAAAGATACAGCATTAATAAAAGTATATCATTACGCAGGCAAAAACGATTAACAATTAATAAAACAGAAATATGAAAACAGCAGAAATAGTAACAGCGAAAGGAACAATGAAAGTTGAGTTTTATGAAAAAGATGCTCCCAATACAGTAAAGAACTTTTGTGATTTAGCCAACAAAGGGTTTTATAATGGCTTAAATTTCCACAGAGTAATTCCTGATTTTGTGGTGCAAGGTGGTTGCCCTAATGGCACAGGAGCAGGCGGACCAGGTTATAAAATTAAATGTGAATTAACAGGTGAGAATCAATACCACGACAAAGGAGTGCTTTCAATGGCACACGCAGGAAGAGATACAGGTGGTTCGCAATTTTTTATTGTGTTAAGCAGAGATAACACCGCTCATTTGGATAGAAACCATACTTGCTTTGGAAAGGTAGTGGAAGGGCTTGATGTGATAGACCAATTGCGCCAAGGAGATAAAATTGAAAAGATAGTGGTTCACGAAAACTAAAATACTTCCATTAGAATAAGTAATTTACCTTTTGTGTAGTTTTGTGTTAACGGTTTATAGCTAAAGGTAAATTTGTATCGAAATTCTTTTTGATACATTGATAAATGTGTTTAATTTTATTTCACAAAAGGGAATGGTACCGTAGCAGCCATTCCCTTATTTATTAATTTCAATCCTTTATTTATTCAAATGACTTTAAAGAAAATTTATTGGATTTGTCAGCTTGGAGGATGGTTGATTTTTGTATTGTTTCAATGCGTATTCTCCAAACTGAACGGAACATTTAACACAAGTTTTGCAATTAGCCAATTATTACAATTGATATTTGGCGTTATTATTTCCCATATTTATCGCAACTTAATTATTCAATTTGGCTGGCTCCGGTTAAATACTCTTTTAGTAATCCCGCTTGTTATTATCGCTTCCGTTGTTTTTGCAACACTTCAAGATTATGGGCAATATGGGTTAGAATCTATTTTGAATATTGCCGGAAACAGACATCAAAACAATGTTGTTATTATTTCAGCGGTGTTAAATCTTTCTTTTGTTTATTTCTTCTGGTCGCTTATTTATTTTTTATTTCACTTTATTCAGAATTATAAAAAAGCAGAAATTGAAAACTTAAAATGGCAGGCATCTATAAATGAGATAGAGTTAAACAAATTAAAATCTCAATTGAATCCGCACTTTATGTTTAATGCGATGAACAGCATAAGAGCTTTAGTAGATGAAAATCCATTTAAATCAAAAGAAGCAATTACTCAACTAAGTAATCTTTTAAGAAACACATTACAAATGGGGAAAAACAAAGTGATTGCCTTTGATGAAGAATTGAACATAGTTAATGATTATTTAGCATTAGAATCTGTTAGGTACGAAGAGCGATTGAAAGTGAATATGCAAATACATTCTAAAAGCTCGGAGTTTGAAGTGCCTCCTTTGATGATTCAAACATTAGTTGAAAACGGAATTAAACACGGCATTTCAAAACTTACTGATGGCGGAGTATTAGAACTAATTACTAAAGTAGAGAAAGAGAAATTAATTATTACTATAGTTAATAGCGGACAATTAAAAGAGAATATGGAAACCGATAGCGGATTTGGAATAAAGAATACACGCCAGCGTTTACAATTACTCTACGGCAACCAAGCATCATTAAAAATTAATAATAAAGATTCTACCTTTGTAATAACCGAATTAGTAATTCCTAAAAACCTAATAAAATATGAAAGCAATAATAATTGATGATGAGCGATTGGCTCGTCAGGAGTTGAGAAATTTATTAGCTGCTTATCCCGAAATACAAATAGTAGGAGAAGCCGCTAATGCAGAACAAGCAATTAAAAGTATCGAGCAACTAAACCCTGATGTCATATTTTTAGATATTCAAATGCCAGGGAAAAATGGTTTTGAACTATTGGAAGAAATAAGTGGTGTGCCCGAAGTGGTTTTTGTTACTGCATTTGACGAGTATGCTATTCGTGCATTTGAAGTAAACGCGCTTGATTATTTATTGAAACCTATTCAGCCAAGTCGATTGGCTGAAACGGTGAAAAAGATTTTAAATAAAGAAAGTATTGAGAAATCCGAAACCATACCCCCAACATATTTGCTTACAGATAAAGACCAAGTGTTTGTGAAAGATGGAGATAAATGCTGGTTTGTAAAATTGAGCAATGTTAGAATGCTTGAATCGGAAGGGAATTATGTTAGAGTACATTTTGATAAAAACCGTCCGTTGATTTTACGATCGTTAAATAATTTGGAAGAACGATTGGACCCTAAAATATTTTTCAGGGCAAGCCGTAAGTTTATTATAAATTTGAAATGGGTAGAAGGTATCGAAAATTGGTTTAGTGGTGGATTGATGGTAACCCTAAAAGGAGGAGAAAAGGTAGAGCTTTCTCGCCGACAAGCAGCACGGCTTAGAGAATTAATGAGTTTGTAATTTCCTCTTTTACGTATTGCTGCAACTCAGGAAAGAAAACCTTGAATTCGTTTCAAATAAACTAAAATGTTGTTTC
>CAILDT010000258.1 GCA_903833025.1 uncultured Bacteroidota bacterium
AAAAATTATGTCTACTATCGTAACTTCTTTTAGATTATTAACAGGTGCTCAATTTGCTCCGAAATGGGGTGCTCAGTTTGCTCCGAAATGCACTGCTCACTTTAAACCGAAATACTATGCTCAATTTGTCCGAAATCTCCAAACAACAACATTATTTCACTTTATGGTTTAAAATAAATATCCCTTCAAGATTTCCCTATATTTTTATGCAATTTAACATCATATCCGATTTTCAGCCAACAGGTGACCAACCTACTGCCATTAAACAGTTGGTGGAAGGAGTAAATCAAAACCTGCCTGCCCAAACATTGCTTGGAGTTACAGGTTCAGGCAAAACATTTACAATAGCTAATGTTATTAAGGAAACACAAAAGCCCACTTTAATTTTATCGCATAATAAAACGCTGGCAGCACAGTTGTATGGCGAGTTCAAACAATTCTTTCCTAAGAATGCTGTTGAGTATTTTGTTTCTTATTACGATTATTATCAGCCGGAAGCCTTCCTGCCAAGCACTAATACGTATATCGAAAAAGATTTATCTATCAATGATGAAATAGAAAAACTTCGCTTGAGTACTACTTCTGCATTGCTGTCGGGTAGGAGGGATGTGATTGTTGTCTCGTCGGTGTCCTGCATTTATGGTATCGGTAACCCAATGGAGTTTCGTGAAAACGTAAAAACAATTAAGAAGGGTGACCTTATGTCGCGCAATAAATTTTTACATCAATTGGTAGAAGGTCTTTATTCGAGAACAACAGCAGATTTTCTTCGTGGCAACTTCAGAGTAAAAGGAGATACTGTGGATATAAACCTTGCTTATGCTGATTATTCGTTACGTGTTTCTTTTTTTGGTGATGAAATAGAAGAGATAGAATACTTTGAAACCAACACCGGCAAAACGATTGAGAAGTTGGAAACAGTTGTTATTTATCCTGCAAATATATTTGTAACAAGCCCTGCAACTATGCAAGCTGCCATCTTTCAGATACAGGAAGATATGGTGAAGCAAGTTGATTTTATGAAAGAAATGGGAAAACACTTAGAGGCAAAACGCCTGGAAGATAGAGTTACGTATGATTTAGAAATGATGCGAGAGTTGGGCTATTGTTCAGGTATAGAAAACTATTCGCGCTACTTTGATAAGCGACAACCCGGTACTCGTCCGTTTTGTTTGATTGATTATTTCCCAAAAGATTTCCTGATGGTGATTGATGAAAGCCACGTTACTCTTCCTCAAATACGCGCTATGTATGGTGGCGACCGTTCGCGGAAAGTTAATTTGGTTGACTTCGGGTTTCGTTTGCCTTCTGCTTTAGATAACCGTCCGCTGAAGTTTGATGAGTTCGAATCGATGATTAATCAAACTATATACGTAAGTGCAACGCCTGCCGAATACGAGTTGCAGAAGTCGGAAGGAATTGTAGCGGAGCAGGTAATTCGTCCAACGGGCTTGTTAGACCCTATTATAGAG
Organism: uncultured Bacteroidota bacterium; assembly: GCA_903833025.1. Lineage (GTDB taxonomy): Bacteria > Bacteroidota > Bacteroidia > 2-12-FULL-35-15 > 2-12-FULL-35-15 > 2-12-FULL-35-15. The sequence goes on from CAILDT010000258.1 coordinate 1,473, forward strand.
GTTCGCCCTAGTGTAAATCAGATTGATGATTTATTAGAAGAGATAGATAAAGTTGCTAAGCGCGATGAACGCATATTGGTTACAACCCTTACTAAACGGATGAGTGAGGAGCTTCAGAAATATATGCTCAACATTGGTATTCGTTGCAGATATATTCATTCAGATGTGGAAACATTGGAGCGTGTAGAGATTCTTCGCGATTTACGCTTAGGCAAATTCGATGTATTAATAGGTATAAATCTTTTGCGAGAAGGCTTGGATTTACCTGAAGTTTCTTTGGTTGCAATTCTTGATGCGGATAAGGAAGGGTTCCTTCGTTCCGACCGTGCATTAACGCAAACCGCAGGACGAGCAGCACGTAATATCAATGGAAAAGTAATTATGTATGCTGATAAAGTTACCGATTCGATGCAACGAACTATTGATGAAACCGAGCGCAGGCGCAAGAAACAGATTGCATACAACTTTGATAATGGTTTAGTACCAACAGCATTGAACAAGTCGAAAGCATCTATAATGGGACAAACCACAGTGATTGTAGATGCCAAAGGAAACCTTGCCCGACCTTATGTAGAGAACGATGAAATAAATTACGCAGCCGACCCTGTTGTTCAATATATGAGCAAAGAGGAATTGCAAAAAGCCATCACTCGTACCCGAAAAGCAATGGATGCCGCTGCTAAAGCTTTTGACTTTGTGGAAGCTGCACGCTTGCGCGATGAAATGTTTGCCTTGGAAAAGTTGTTTGCGAGTAAATAAGGTTCATCTAAATAAAATCTTCTCCCGTCTTAAAATTTTGTTTTTACTTTATTAAATTTCTATTTTCGTACCATAAATAATTCTTCTAATCACAAACTAAATTTTATTAATTAAATGAAAAAACTATTACTTTCAGCTTTGATGCTTAGTTCAGCGGTATTCTTAAATACAGCAAATGCACAATATAGCATTGGAGGAACACCTTACAGTTTCACCAACAGTTCAATAATAACTACTCCGGTTTCTTTTCAGATGATGCCTGCCGTGGATGTGGACGCATTGAAAGCACAGGATTTGATTAACGACCAAAATAAAGGTCCATTCCGATTTGGATTTAATCACTTAGTAAATTTCAATCTTACTAATTCTGGTAACTGGACAACTTTACCAAATGGTGACAGACTATGGCAGTTAGGAATTAAATCAACAGGAGCATTAACAATTAATCTTGCTTTTGATGATTTTTTTATGCCCGAAGGAGCTGCTACATTTATATATAATGCTGATAAAAGTTTTGTATTAGGAGCATTTACTTCAATAAATAACGATAAAAGTAAAATGTTTGCTACCGATTTAATTGGCGGAGACGCAGCAGTAATAGAATACTACGAACCAAAAGAAGTAGCCAATCAAGGAAGAATAAGTTTATTTCGCGCTACACACGGCTACAGAGGTGTAGAAGATTTTGCTGCGAAATCGTTTGGTAACTCAGGCTCTTGTCAGGTAAATACTATTTGCCCACTTGGTGCAAATTGGCAAAACGAGAAAAAGGGTGTTGTATGTCTTGTGGTTGGTGGTTCAGAGTTTTGCACTGGCTCATTAGTTAACGATGTGCCTCAAGATAAAAAGCCGTATGTTCTTACCGCAAACCATTGCTCTACTTCAAATGATTGGGCTACTTGGGTATTCCGTTTCAATTGGGAATCTGCAACTTGCACTAATCCAGGAAGTTCTCCAAGTTCTGTTTCATTAAGCACATCTAGTTTATGTGCGAGAAATACGCCATCTGATTTCTGTCTTGTTCAGATAACAGGTGGATTAGTTGCAGGAACTGTTCCTGCATCTTATCATACTTATTTCAATGGTTGGTCAAATGTAAATACTCCTGCAACTTCTGCAATAGGTATTCACCATCCAAGCGGAGATATAAAAAAAATATCTGAAGCTGCCAATGCCTGTGTCTCTGATACTTGGCCTGGTACACCTGCTAATAGTCATTGGACAGTTGGATTATGGACAACAGGTTGCACAGAACCAGGTTCATCCGGCTCACCATTATTTGACCAAAACCACAGAATTGTTGGGCAACTTCACGGCGGTCCTTCTGCTTGCGGAAATACTGGAACTAATATGGTTGACTCTTATGGCAAGTTTTCTATGTCGTGGCTTGGTGGTGGAACAAATGCTACCCAATTAAAATTTTGGTTAGACTCTGCAAATACAGGAGCCACCACTGTTAATGGTTTTGACCCTAACGGAGTTGTTGGAATCTCTGAAAACTCAGATATCAATACAGCATTTAATATCTACCCAAATCCATCAAACGGTATATTTAATATCGAGTCTAATTTAACATCTTCACAAACTATTACTATTAATGTAATTAATATTTTGGGAGAGAAGTTAATGTCGAAAACACTTTCAAATATATCAAACAGCACTTCTATTATTGATTTAACTAATCAACCAACAGGAATATATTTTGTAGAAATAGCTACAGGAAAGGATAGAACAGTTAAAAAAATTAATGTGTTGAAATAATCTAAAGTAGAAACAACTAAATAAAAAATTCCGCTCTTTATTAAGAGCGGGATTTTTTGTACTGAAAAGAATTGTACAAGCAAGGTTCTTACATCGGTAAATAAACAACCTTTTTTGTTTCAAAAAAATCTTCAATAAAAAAATCTCTTAATTCATAGAATACAGTTCGCTTTTCAAAATCCCTGAACTCATCCATAAGGTTGCCCCCTTTTAAATACAATATACCGTTTGGTAAATCGTTAAACTGATTTTTGCTTATTTTATTTTGTATCCAGCGATAAAACATAGGAAACTCTGTAACCGCTCTACTTACGACAAACTCAAATTTATCTTTTACTTCTTCTGCTCTTTTATGTTCTGCTGTTACATTTCTTAATCCAATAGTATTCACTATTTCGTTTACTACTTTTATTTTTTTACCAATAGAATCTATCAAATAAAAATCGGAGTGAGGAAACAAAATGGCAAGCGGAATACCTGGAAACCCTCCCCCGCAACCCACATCCATAATATTGGTTTTTGGTTTAAAATCCATTACTTTAGCAATGCCTAATGAATGTAAAATGTGGCGTTCGTATAAAAACTCAATATCTTTTCGGGAAATAACATTTATTTGAGCGTTCCAATGCTCATACAAATGTTCTAATTGTGCAAACTGGTGTTGCTGGGTTTCAGTAAGATTTGGGAAGTATTTCAGCAGCAGTGAAACCAAAATATACTATCAGAGTTTGTGTTCTGAATTTTGTAATATGTTTGCCAGAAACTCTCTTGCTCTAAATAATTGTGCTTTTATGGTGCCTTCGGGTAAGTTTAATTTATCCATTATTTCTTCTATGGATAATTCCTGAAAGTAACGCATTTCTATTAACTGTTTGTAATGTGGTTTCAACTTATCCACCACCTCGCGCATCTTTTGTATCTTTTGTTTTTTCTCTAAATCTTCATCAGGCGTTAAATTGGTAGATGCTACATCTATTGAATATTCCTTGCCTTCTGAATCAGAAATTGTTTTATCCAACGAAAAAGTTTGCATCTTTTTCTTACGCATAAAATCAATACAATTGTTGGATGCTATTTTAAATAACCAAGTGCTAAAGGCAAACGTATGTTGATATTGATGCAATCTGCTGAATGCTTTTCCAAATGCTTCTATTGTTAAATCATCGGCATCATCTGCGTGTCCAATCATACGCAACATCATAAAATAAAGAGAATCGCGGTAACGGTCCATAAGCTCTGCATACGCTTTCTGGTCGCCATTTTCGAGAGCAGCTTTTACTAACACATAATCGTGTTCGGCTTTCTCTGTCATCTTCGGTTTTATTTCTTCTTCTCCCATTCTATTTCCAGATATTTTTTTTAATAAACATATTTGAGATGGTAATTATAGGATACAATGCCAATAAAAACACTTCAATGAATGGCGAAAATATTAATAAATCCCTTTCAGACAAAAGTTTCATTGATTTAAAATAAATGAGAAGTTGTATTAAAAGCCGAAATGCAAATGCTGATAACACAATTATTGGCTGAAATTGAAGTATTAATAACGTAATAAAGGTTGCAAATAAAAGGTACTGACTAAAACTTATCATTGTTAACCTGAACTTGCTTCCAAAGTTATATTGCTTAAATGTGGTTACGTGTCTTCGTTTCTGCCGTATCCACGCTTTTAAGGTGGTCTTCACTCGTGATACAGTATGGCTATCAATACTTATTTCCACCTTTGAGTTTTTCTTTGTGGCAGCTTCATTCACAAATAAA
>CAILDT010000259.1 GCA_903833025.1 uncultured Bacteroidota bacterium
GCTATCATCCTGTGCCACGGAGTCCACTGTAAACCCCTAGCTTTATCTGTCATCATATTGTTAAATTTATATGAGAAGTAGGGTGTTCCTAGATGATAGAGATCATAATCAGTTTCTCTAATAAATTTAAATGCTTCGGGACGTACAATCTCATCTAGGTCCGCACTGGTTATAACATCATCTTTGGTTAAATCTCCCCATTGGGTATAGAAGTGTGCTCTATTCCACGCTGACACTTGCCATGGATCCTGATAGGGTGCTCTACCTATTTGTAAATAGGTAACCTTATCCCACCATTGAGCCTATCGTTCTATTTCTTTGGGAAGGTTATAACCTTTATAAATTCCTGTAAATGTGTGATCAGATTCTACAATAACAAATTTATCTACCTGATCGTATTCTGTAGCAAGTTTAATTTCTAATAATTCAAATTCATCAAAAAATAAAAAATTGGATACAATTTTCATATAATTCCTTTATATACCGCTTTATTTATTTTTATAGATTGGTGCGCTCGGATGGAATTGAACCACCATTACTAAGTTCGTAGCCTAGAGTATTCTCCATTATACTACGAGCGCATTAAATTGGTTGCCACGGACAATTTCGAAATGTCGACTTATCGCTTATCAAGCGATTACTCTGCCTCTGAGTTACGCGGCAATATTTGGGGTAACCAATGGGGAACGATCCCATTCTATCACTTTCACAGAGTGAGGTGCTAAACCTTTACACTATGGTTACCATATAGAAACACACTCATTTCCTGACTTTACGGTGGTAGTGCCCTACATCTTCGGGATAGCCCCTGCGTCCAGTTGCCAGGTATCCCAACCGTGAATGTGTTTTTATATGGACAATAATTTCTTTGCTCTTTCATAGTTTTTACCTTTTGCTGCTATACCTGCCTTTAATAAACCTTGTCTAATGTTTTTAGACTCTTCAAGACATTGTAGTAAAAACTTATCAGTAATTTTATTTTCTCCGTTTTTAGAAGGTTTATTTCTTCCACGCCAGGTATCTGTAATGCTATGACAATTAGGACATAGACCTTCTAAATTATTTCTTAGATTGTTTTGATTGTTGCCGTCTTTGTGTTCTAACTCAAGCGGGATTTTTACCCCCTGCCATTCGCTTATACCACATTTCGCACAACAATAGTTCTGTTCTTCAAAAACTCTACGGCGTCTGTTTTCAATACCTAACCCCTCAAACGGAGTATTCATATATTTTATTAAACGAGTCTGACGAGTTTTTTCGCCAGCAGCCAATCTATCATATGAAGATTGTTTAGAAGGTTTTCCTTTGTTAGCAATACTTTTTTTAAGTTTGCTTTCTTCGGAAAAAACTCTGCTGTTGGCACAACTTCTTGAACAAAATGCTCCGTTGTTGCTATGTTTTGAATTACATTTAGGACATTGTTTCATATCGAACCCTATTAAAATATAAAAGTATTTAGCAGAGTTCGATATGAAACAACATTAAAATGGTGAGACCGGAAGGTACTGCCCCTTCTTAGTCGGATTAAAAGTCCGATACTTTACTTTTAAGTTACGATCCCATATATGGTCCCTAGCGTCAGATTCGAACTGACACCTCATCGGTTAAGAGCCGAGTACGCTACCATTAACGCCAGCTAGGGTTGATTGCATATTAAATTTTCTTTAATGTGCCAACCCTGGACCATATACGGGATCCAAGATTGACACTATCGTTTACCTGAACGTTTCATGTCGTTCTCCTTATTAAAAACTAAAACTTGTGGCAGGGACACTTGGAATCGAACCAAGGCTGACGAGTTCA
>CAILDT010000260.1 GCA_903833025.1 uncultured Bacteroidota bacterium
ACGAAAATGGGCTATTTTAATCCGTATACCGACAAATTTACGACCAAGCTCACTTCAAAAATGCCTTTTTTTGACAAAGAATGCTATTACCGCTACCCCCGCTTCAAGAATGTCTATGATAAACTTTGGATTGTGAAAAGCCAAGGTTTACCCGCGGGGCGTTTAGATAAACTCAAAGGCAAAGAAGAGAAAGTCGCCTACCCAATTTTCATTAAACCGCGCTGGGGGCATCTCAGCGCCTCTTCGAAAAACTGTTTTAAAGTCACGAGCGCGGATGAACTCAAGAGATACGTCGACTACAAAAATATGATGTGGTCGGAATTTATTGACGCGAAAGAAGGGATGACCGATTATATTCTGCTCAACGGCAAAATCGTCCACCAAATCACGTATATTTATTCGGACAAACAAAACGGGTTTAGTGACGATTGGAAATACGTGTCGCCTACGTCAACGCCGCCCGCTATTGTCACCGAATGGGTGACCCTCCATCTGAAAGAATTTACGGGGGTCGTCAATGTGCAGTACCGCGATGCGAAAATCATTGAAGTCGGCTTACGTTTTGCGCGTGCTGGCGCGTATTTGGTCAGCACGGAGAACGCGCCTCTTATTACCAATATCAATAACATTTTTCTGAAAAAGGAATGGGATTACAATTTAACGGCGAAAATGAAATTCAAACCGTTTTATGTCTACAAATGCTTTACCCGGCTGCCAATTGTCTATTTATTCCCACAGAAACTGATTGATTGGTATGTGCAAAAAAAGACGACGCGCCCCTTTTACGAGTATTATTTTGAACCCGTGGGTAATTCCGGGATGGTCTTTTTTCAATTTATGGCGGATAATTTTGAGGAGGGCATGCGGACCAAAAAAGAAATTGAAGAAATCTTTAACCGAGCGCAAATTGGCATGTATATTTTAATTGGCCTGGCCATTCTCCTCGTGGGATTTACGCAATGGTCGTACCGTTTTTTGGTGCTGTTTTGTGTCTTGCTCCTGTTTCTTACCCGGTTTTTTAATCCGATTATGGCCAACTATAAATTATACAAGGCCCAAAAACAATCGATTTTTAGAGAAGGACCGACCAAGGACACGGAAAATGATATTGAGCCATTTGATACATAAACGTATAACATGTAAGCTATATTTTTTCTCTTTATACTATATGTACAGAAATGACAGCGACTATTCCGGTACTTATGGCGCGGATATTTTAGCGGGGAAAATCGTGGGTAGAATGACAGGTTGTTTTTGCCCGCCGCATAAGGGTCATTTTTTAATATGGGAAACCGCGTGTAAAGATTTAAACCTAGATGTGTTATTTATTTCCTCCTCAAATCATGCGAATCCAGCCAAAAGCCGTCACGGCCTGCCGCTGGCATTTACCGAATGGGTTGTTTCGCGCTGGGCGCCACATCTGAAAAATGCGGACGGAAAATCTGTGCAAGTTATATTTCGGGCGGACACGCCTTTACCGAAAATAGCCACCAATGAATTTACACAACTTTATTTAATACAGATTGGCGAAGGCGAGGCGACAACGAAAGCCGAAAATGAAAGAGAGAAAGAATTATGGTTGGCTGGCCTAATAACCAAAAATAATTCAGAGGAGGATGCCCCTGATATAGCTTGGGGCCGAAAAAATAAGATAACCCAAAGTGAAAAAAGGTCGGCATACCCCTTTTATAAAATCGCAAATAAAACCTATTGGCGCGACACCACGAATCCAGACGCGAAAAGTCCTTCGGCCACCAAATTTACCAAATGTTTGAAAGCTTTAAAAAACAAGCCAAGCGATAAAGCGTGTGATGAGTATTTCCCCGAGTTTATGACGCTTGAAGACAAAGAGGAATATATTGCCAAAATTATGACAGAGTATTATACCAACGAGAGTTATGGCGAGGCCAAGAGCAGCAGCACCAACCAAAGCAAAGTGGAAGGAGGGAAGCGAACGTCACGGACAACCAAGAAGCGAAAGTCACGGACAACCAAGAAGCGAAAGTCACGGACAACCAAGAAGCGAAAGTCACATGCGATGAAAAAAAGAGGCAGGATTTAAGAAATAAACTCGGTTTGTACTCATTTTTTTATCAAATAATAGGTTAATAACATTTGTGCTATTTCAGTGTAACACCATATAGCAGGTTGTTCGTGTATATTATTTGTTATTAAAAACCCTAAATATGGCCCAGTCAATAGCATTGCCAAAATGGGTTTTAATTGAAAAA
>CAILDT010000261.1 GCA_903833025.1 uncultured Bacteroidota bacterium
TATAAATATCTTCAAAAAAATTACCGTTTGGTCTCATCTCATTTCCTGTGCCTCCATCTCGGTTACTTGTAAAAATCAATGTTTGTTCATCCAACGAAATTACTGGTGAGCCATCATCATAAGCAGTATTTATATTTTTCCCAACATTAGTTATTGTTACTTCTTTTTTATCCTTCATCAATGTTTTTCCATTGTTGCAAGTTTCAATATCGTGCATCACATCTTCCAAATCGCTTGCTACTTTCGAGCCTGTGCCCAATTGTTTTTTATAAATTTCATAATTAACAATCGCGTTATCAAAATCATAATTGAGCTGATATGCTTTTCCTAAATAATAATAAGTTGATAACGGTGCCTGAACTTCCTTTAAATCACCTTCTTTATATTTACCTGTGGTAACATTTTTTAATGCGGAAATAAAATATGGTATTGCTTTTATCTTGTTGGTGGAAGCATTCAAATAACATAAACCAATTTTAAAATTAATATTTGCATTCGACATTTTCATCTGCTCTAATTTCAGATAAAGTGGTAAGGCTGCATTATAATTTTCGTTGATTAAATAAGATTCGGCTTCGGTGTAAACGGTTTTAAAATCATCGAGGGGAGTATCGCAATAAACATTTGTTACTTTAAGAAACAATAACAAAACGACAAAACAGAGTACAGTTTTTTTCATTGCGCAACATATTAATTAAATTATAAAGCTCGTGAATTAAAACTCACGATTCACATCCCATTGTTCCAAATAATCTGCAACTCTACGCACAAACTGACCTCCTAAAGAACCATCAACAACTCTGTGGTCGTAAGAATGAGAAAGAAACATAAAATGACGAATACCTATTAAATCACCATCTTTGGTTTCTATAACTGCAGGTTTTTTCTTTATCACCCCCACTGCCATTATTGCAACTTGTGGTTGATTAATAATAGGCGTACCCATAACATTACCGAACGAACCCACATTTGAAATTGTATAAGTACCGCCAGCAATATCATCGGGAGTTAATTTGCCTGTGCGTGCGCGGTGTGCCAAATCGTTTACTTGTTTTGTTAAACCAACTAAATTCAATGTATCTGCATTACGTATAACTGGAACAATAAGGTTGCCCGATGGCAATGCTGTTGCCATTCCGATATTAATATTTTTTCGTTTGATGATTTTTGTTCCATCAACAGAAATATTTATCATCGGGAAATCTTTTATTGCTCTTGCAAGTGCTTCTATAAATATAGGAGTAAAAGTTAGTTTCTCTCCTTCGCGTTTTTCGAAATTTGCTTTTACTCTTTCTCTCCATTTCACAACATTAGTAACATCCGCTTCCACAAAAGAAGTAACGTGCGGGGAAGTGTGTTTGCTCATTAACATATGGTCGGCAATAAGTTTGCGCATCCTGTCCATTTCAATAATTTCATCTCCTGCTGATGCGCTCACTGCTGGTTTACTATGTGTTGCAGTGCCGTTTGAAGAAACTACTTGTGGTTGCGATGGTGGCGGAGTTTGCACTGTTCCAGTTTGTTTTCCTTTGTTTGGGATGTATGCAAGTATATCATTTTTTGTAACTCTGCCATTTGCTCCTGAGCCTGCAATGGTTTCCAATTCATTCATCGCTATGCCTTCTGCCTTTGCAATATTTCTTACAAGCGGTGAATAAAATTTACCAGACGATGAATTTCTTTCAATGGCAATTACATTTTCAACAGCAACAGTTGCTACTTCTTTTTGAACCACCACATTTTCTTTTGCTGGAGTTTTAACTGCTGGTGCAGCTTCAACCACTGCTGTTGCATCAGTAGAAATAATAGCGATTGCTTTTCCAACTTGTACCACATCTCCTTCGTTAAACAATCTTTTTATAAGTGTACCTTCAGCTGTAGAAGGTATTTCAGAATCTACTTTATCTGTGGCTATTTCCAGCACTATTTCGTCAGAAGCAATTTTATCGCCTTCTTTTTTAAGCCATTTTATTATTGTTGCTTCGGCAACACTCTCACCCATTTTAGGCATTATCAACTCTACTTGCGCCATTCTTTCTAAAAAATTATGAATTATTATTTATGAGTTATAAATTATTTCTTTGCAAAATTATATTTTTATTATGCGAACAAAGGATAATCTTTCATCATTTTATTTACTTCTTTTTTCACTTCCTTTATCGCATCTTCACGAAACACGTTCATCAATACTTTATCAATAAAGCCAACAATTTTAGGAATATCTTTATCCTTAATTCCTCTAGTAGTAATAGCTGCTGTGCCCACTCGGATGCCCGAAGTAATAAACGGTGATTTATCATCAAACGGCACCATATTTTTATTCACCGTTATATCTGCTCTCACCAATGTGTTTTCTGCCATTTTACCTGTTAAGTTTTTGGAACGCAAATCAATTAACATACAATGATTATCAGTGCCTCCCGAAACCACATTATATCCTTTATCCATAAAACATTGTGCCATTACTTTTGCATTTTTCATTACTTGAATGGAATATTTCATAAAATCTTCTTCCAACGCTTCGCCGAAGGCAACTGCTTTTGCAGCAATAATATGTTCTAACGGACCGCCTTGTGTGCCAGGGAAAACTGCTGAATCTAATACTTGCGACATCATTTTTATTTCGCCGCTTAATGTTTTATGTTTCCAAGGGTTTTTAAAATCTTTTCCCATCATTATCATTCCGCCACGTGGTCCACGCAAAGTTTTGTGAGTGGTGGTGGTAACAATGTGGCAATGTGGCATTGGGTCGTTCATCAATCCTCTGGCAATAAGCCCTGCCGGATGCGATATATCTGCCATCAACAATGCGCCAATATCGTCAGCTAATTCGCGAAGGTATTTATAATCCCAATCGCGGGAGTAGGAAGATGCTCCGCAGATAATGAGTTTCGGATTTTTTTTGAATGCTACTTGTTTTATTTTATCGTAATCAACTACACCTGTTTCTTCTTCCACACCATAAAAACTAGTGGTGTATAATTTACCCGAAAAGTTAACCGGTGAGCCGTGTGTAAGATGTCCGCCGTGCGATAAATCGAAACCAAGTATTTTATCATTCGGTTTTAAAACGCCCAACATAACTGCCGCATTTGCCTGTGCGCCCGAGTGTGGTTGCACGTTTACCCATTCGGCATTAAATAATTTTTTTGCTCTGTCAATAGCTATTTGTTCTACTTTATCTACTATTTCGCAACCACCATAATATCTTTTTCCGGGCAATCCTTCGGCATATTTATTAGTAAGTACCGACCCCATTGCCTGCATCACCTGCTCACTCACATAGTTTTCGGAAGCAATAAGTTCGAGCCCAACTGTCTGGCGGTTTCTTTCTGCGGTAATTAGTTTAAAAATCTCTGTGTCTGCTTTCATTTATTGTATAGTTAATTTGAGTGCAAAAGTAGAAAAAGATTTTGATTTCAGTAGTTATGAATTATGAGTTACGAATTATGAGTGGAGGCATCCATTATTTTTCATGCATAACTCATAATTAATAATTCATAACAATCAACCCTCTTTCTCTGATAACTTAAAAGCGGGTATCAATATCATTACTATTATAGGCGATTGTGCCATACCCATCAAGTAGCGGGCGAGCGAATACATTTTATCGGTGATGGAAGGAAATAAATGACCGATTGCCATTATAAGTGCCGAAACTACTGTTATTGCTATGTATGTATATATGGTGAGCCGCGAAAATTTTTTGTTGTTAAATAAAAATTTGATGGTGATTAACGCTATCGCGAGATAAATGATGGCAAATAAAAGGGTGAGTCCCCATTTTATATTTTCGAGGGTGTGGTATTCGTATTTGGTTAAAAACTGAAGAGATGTGGGCATTTGATAATCCATATCGGCATCCCAAGCTTGAAGAAGTGCGTTGATGTTTTTAAAAACAAAATCGCGGTAAAACCCCACAAATAATAAGGAAATGATTATTAAGAAAAGTGAGATATACCTTTTTGTTTGTTTCATAATTGGTGGCACGAAGGTAAATTATTAATGGCTGCTGGTTACTTTTATGAAGAAATATTTTTGCAGAAATAAAATTTAATCTACTTTCGCACAACTAAATTATTAACCAGACTTAACTTTAAAAAACTATGAAAAAATTAATCTTTGTATTCAGTTTAGCAATTACCACATTATCGGCAACGGCACAAATGCACGTTAAAGATACCACAGCCCGCCACCCCGAACCTACAAAATATGCCAACTCAAAGTTTGAATGGAAAATAATAGATGCGCCAAATAATACACACGGCTACGAAATTTTTGCTGATGGAAGTAAAGACCCTTTGATTCATCAAACCAATATACCAGGAATGCCGGGCAACGATGGTTTTAAAACCAAAATAGATGCCCAAAATGCTGCTAAGTATGTTATCACCAAAATTCAAAAAGGGGAGTTTCCGCCAACTGTTACGGTGGAAGAATTAAAAAAGATTAAGGTTATTAAGTAGGTTTTGGTTTATTGGTTTTTTCTTCAAAAAAAATCCCTCTCTTAATTAAAGAGTGGGATTTTAAAGAATCATAATTCATAACTACTCTTTCACAAACTTCTTTCGCAGTATCCCTTTTTCAGTTCGTACTTCTATAAAATAAATTCCTTGTTGCAGACTACTTGTAATGTACCCCATTGTTTAGACTGGA
>CAILDT010000262.1 GCA_903833025.1 uncultured Bacteroidota bacterium
GCCGGTGAGAGACTGAACTCCGTAGGCGATAGCCGAAGGAGTTTGAATCATTGGTCTATTTAATAATTGGTTTTCTGCTTCCGCTTCCGCTTCTGCTTCCGCTTCCGCTTCTGCTTCTTCCGCAGCCACTTCCGCTTCACGTTGTTTCATTTTTTTTTTTAAGAGTTCTAGTTTTCTTTCTCTGTCCGAAACAATGGTACTTGTAGTTGTACTTAGTATAGGACTTTGACTTTGCATTTGAATAGGCTCTTCAATTATATCATAATTTTTCCTAGTTTGATTTTGTTGCCATGTTCTATATGTTGGTTTGCTACCATTTTTAAGACACCCGTAAGGGGTCCCATTACTTATGGGTTGTGGATAATTGATTTTTATCGGATATGGTTCCATTGGAACATGAGTTGATTCCCACAGTTCTTCCGGTAAGTCTAATTCTACATGAGGCATTATACCAAATTTGTGACCAAAATTATGACCGGAATAATCATTATAACTTTCTGGGTTCTTTAATGTTTTATTATTTTGCAGGGATTGTTTCACCAATGGTTTCTCTTTCTCTTTTTTGGATAAACTAGACAAATAATCAAGAGAATCACGAAATTCGTCTGTAAATGTTGTATCAGTATCGTAATTCTTTTTATTTGCACCGGTTATTCGGTCATTGAATTTTATGTCTGTTTTACTTGCAACGGATTTTTCTTTCTCATGTTCCTTATGTTCCTTAATCTTATTTAACAGCTGTTTTTTAATCAAATTCGGATTTATTAAAGGGGGGATAATCGGTCTTATTTTCTTTTCTCTATTTTTTAATGTTTTATTAATACCAATGTTAAATAATTCGGGACTAGTTATTTTAATTGTTTTTTTGGACATACTTGTTATTATACACCAAAAAAACAATTTTACTAATTTTACTAATTTTACTAATTTTACTAATTTTACTAATTTACTAATTTACTAATTTACTCATAAATAATTATACATACATTGTATTTGTCATATACTTGTGCAAATCTGTCTCTTTGCGTTTTTTCACTTCTTCATTATCCAAGAACATTTCAAACCCCTTTTCTAAATCTTTCACCGTAATTACTTTTTTAACTTCAGCAGATTTGCAAAAAATGCGCCGACTATGTGCAATCTTTGTCTTGGAAAAAAGCACTTCCATATCCCTGCCATAAAAGGTAAAATATGACATATTTTTAATAAACCAATCTTCGCAAAAAGAATCATCCGTTTTCCAGCCGCAATCGGATATCTTCTTTAAAAATATTTTATGTAAATCACCCCCATCATAATTATCAATTTTGAATCGCCATGTAAAACGCGAATCTAGTCCTTTATTATAATTAAAAAAACACTCATTTAATTCACTCTCATATCCAGCAATAATAACCATTAAATTTTCCTTATAATTACTTAATGCCTCACACAACGTATCAATTCATTCTTTGGAAAAACTGTCTCTTTTCTCCGAATTGCCCAATGCATAAGCTTCATCAATAAAAAGCACCCCGTCTAGACATTCGTTTATTACGTCCCTCGTTTTTATCGCAGTTTGCCCCAAAAATCCAGCAACCAAATCACTTCTTGTGAC
>CAILDT010000263.1 GCA_903833025.1 uncultured Bacteroidota bacterium
CATACATCTTCAAAGGGCATAAGAGAGTTCTAATACTTTCGGACATTCATGTCCCATATCACAGCATCCCAAGTTTAACTGCAGCTTTACAATATGCCAAAAAAAGTAAACCTGACGCTTTACTACTTAATGGAGATACTATAGACGCACATAGATTAAGTAGATTTATAAAAGACCCGAAAAAACGTAATTTCAAGTTAGAATTAGATACATTTAAAGCCTTATTTGACATTTTTGAGAAAGAGTTAAAGTGCAAGATATATTTCAAAATTGGAAACCACGAGGAAAGGTACGAGCATTTTCTTTACGAAAAAGCTGGTGAATTAGTAGGCATAGAAGAGTTTGAATTTGAAAACATTATTAAGGCAAGAGCGAGAGGCATAGAAATTATAGGGGATAAAAGACCAATGAAACTAAATAACCTTTGGGGAATTCATGGTCATGAATATGTGGGTGGAATATCAGCTCCCGTAAATCCTGCTAGGGGATTGTTCCTTAAAGCAAAGGTTAGTACCTTCCAAGGGCATAACCACCAGACATCAGAACACACAGAGCCTACCCTTACGGGCAAGATGGTAACTACTTGGTCATTGGGCTGCCTTTCTGAATTGCATCCAGCCTATATGCCTCTAAATAAGTGGAATCATGGTTTTGCAGAAGTAGATTTAGATCCAAACGGGGAAGATTTTGAATTCAACAATAAGCGTATCTTTAAAGGGAAAATAGTTTAATGTGGGACGCATCAAAATTATATATCGCAAGTTAGGTAAAGAGCAAGCCTACGGCATAGCCTCAAGTGATGGCATAATTGAAATTGATAGCAGGCTGAAATCTCGCAAGCATCTGGAAGTATTGCTCCATGAACTATTGCATATTTTGCAACCAAAGGATTCAGAAGAAATGATAATTAAAAAGTCTGTCACATTAACCAAGATATTATGGCAAGAAGGTTATAGAAGAATAGACCAATCCCCCGACCACGAACCTTTCCAAGACGGCACGAAATGAAAGCATACCGAGTATATTTCAAAAAAAACGGCATAAACCTAACTAAATTGGTCTATGCCGAGTCTTTGCTTGAAGTTCTCAATCAATTTAAAAATATGGAAGTAGTAATGGTAAAAGAATTAGACTTACTTCCGGAAGGTGATATAGATATTATTTCGTTGAATTAGCCTATCTGTGGCAAAATGCGCCACAACTTGTTTCCTTTTTAAGTGATTTATAAAGATTTTCTATATCTGGGAACATTAATTTTTCTTGTTGACATTCAATCATTAAATCTCTAAGCCTCTTACCATTCCCCATTATAGAATAAAATTTCTTTCTTCTATCTTGAATCTTTTCTTCAAATTCAATCATTTCCATAAATTCTGATTGGTTAAGATGGTACATAGCTCTATATTCTTTTTCGCTTTTAAAAAAACACATTCTACATCCACCTCTAAGCATATATACTGGGAAATTAGGGTGCATCCCATTCTTTCTTAATATTTCCTCACAATCATCTCTATCATACCCATCTTCAATTAATGGATATGTATATTTAACATTTGG
>CAILDT010000264.1 GCA_903833025.1 uncultured Bacteroidota bacterium
TAATTAAGCAGTGGATAGGCAAGTGGATTCAAATTGTTGGAATCGGCATCCGCAAAATTATCAATCATAATAAAAGATGATAGCGCGATGTCGAAAGCATTGTCATCATTATGCAAATTGTTTAATAACCCAGCAAATGATTTGGGGTGTAGCCGTTCGTAATTAATTATAAAATGAGCTTTGTTGCCTTCATCTACTTTTTTAGATTTTAATAATTCAATTCCTCTGTCTTCTAATCTTTCAATAACCTGTGGGTTTTGCTTTTGGTGATAATCATAAGTATAATAAGAACATAGAATAATTAAAGCAACAATGCCAAACAAGGAAGCTATTTTCCCTGCACCATATTTTAAAACTGTTCGGGTAAAGAAAAGTTTAAGTGCACTTTTTGTAATAAATAATTCTGCATCTTTTACAAGTTGTTCTGCTTTTATTAATTTTTCTTCTTTGGATAATTCAGTTTCATCATATCGTGCAAACCAATATTTATTGGGCTTTGCAATAGTCATCCAATTTTCAAAATAAGTAAGCGGACCTATTGGCAATAAATAACCGTGCGATTTATTATTGGTAAGCCAGCGTTGCAGTTGTTTATTAAAATCAAGAAATGTATTCAGGTTTTCATATTCTACATTTGCCCAATCTTTTAATCTGCCCCAGTTACGAATAAAGGATTCGTGTGTAATATCAAGTACTGTTTCGGGTTTTAAGTTTTTGGATTCAGGATTATCATTTATAAATGGAGAAATAAAAGTAGCGCCTTGTTCTCGGAAAAGATTCAAAACATTGCCAACAATTTCAGTATTTAATCTTTCATTATTTAATATTTCAGTTATCTCTTGAAGTGTCATTCTGTTACGAACGGCCCTTCCTACATCAATTTTTGTAAGACAAGTGAAAGCAGTTTTAATAATTAACTGCGCATCTTCCTTTGAAATCGTAGTTGTTTCCCGATTTTTATTTTCATCTTTCCAGATGCCGGTTTTATTATAATATTCGTGAGCCATTTCGAAAAGTATATCCGCATTGGCTGACAGAGATTGTTCTAACGAACATTTAATATAAAACTGCTTATAAAATTCCGGTTTAGTTTGCAGCCAATCATCTACTCTTTGTTTATCATCTTTCGGAAGTGTGGAAGGATTGATACCTGCAATCATTGCCAGATGCACCAAATCCATTTGCTCATTGCCTTTATCTGCAGCGTGCCACAAATTATTTAAAGTGTGCTGCAAAACAGGTAACTGATCAAACCCTTCGCTCATCTCATTAATAAGAGTTTCAATAAGGCGATTGCTAATTTTATTTCCACTCAATAAAGCTGGGTCCTCTATTACCTGATGTATTTCTTTTCGTTTTAAACGAGGAACAAAAAACTGACTAAAACCAATCATCTCCGGCAATCCTCTGAAAGAGGCACATTGCCCTATATAATCCGACCGCATTGTGCACACTATATATATAGGCAGGCTTTGTTCGAGCGCAATTTTTGCTGTTTCAATAAGAAGGTTAACTACAATTTGCGATTCTTTTGACGGAACTCCTTTACTATAATTTTCAGGATTGGTAAAAAACTCTTCAAACTGGTCGGCAAGAATTAACAAGTTTGCACCTTTTCTTTTTATTGATTTCTTTTCCTTTTCATCCGCAATTTTATATTCCTCACTTTCTAAATCGACAAAAAATCTGGAAGATTTATAAAGATTAATCAACGAAGAAAAACCATAACTCAATTCTTTTTGAGTTTTTTCATTTTCAATTTCTAAGTGTTTGGAAATGGAATTTGCAAGTTGAGAAAGAGGATTCCGTTCAGGGCGGAAATCTACCACCACCCAATTATTAAACTTTGCTTTAAAAAACCCTGCACGAGCATTTGGTATAACTCCGGCATAAACCAAGGACGACTTTCCGTCTCCCGAAGCTCCAGTAAGCATCAAAAATTTCTTTTTCTCCAGTTGAGCAATTATCTGTAATATATGCGTGTCTCTCCCTTTGAAGTAGATGGATTCTTCTTCCGTAAAGGGTCTAAGACCAGGATATGGACAGATATTGGACACTTTTATTTTTTTCCTTTATACATTATTATAGTATCGCCCCGCATAATTTTATTGTCATATTTAAAATTGAATGAATTAAGATACTTTTTATGCAGCAAATCTATTATTTCCGATTCGGCAATTCTCACATCCGATTGAATTTTTGATAAAACAGTTATTACACCCGCCATTGGGTTGCGGTTAAAATTATTAAATTCCCAAGGGATTTTTCTTTCCTCATTTTCCGAATACACATCGTCAGTGTTCAATCCGATAGTTTTCGCAATCTCCTTACCTTCTTTTTCATCAAACATCGAAAGCAAATCCTGTTTGTAAACCATTATTTTTGTTTTTAATTCGAAACCCGACCAAGCACCTTTGTTTGGATTTTCAGGGTCGCCTATTATTATAGAAGTAGGAGTATCATAATTATCTTTTGAATCCACCTTTTGTAAAGTTATTGAATCGTCCATCGAACTTTGAACTCTATTCATTAAATAAATTTTCATCTTTTCGATATGATTAATTAAATCATCCGAAAGGTCCTTTACTTTTTTTGCCTGCAAATATGTTTTTTCTGATTCACCAGTATTACCTTCTTTGAAATTTTTTAAAAGAGTATTATTATTTTCCTCCAAATAATTTGAAGTTTGAATAAGTCCATCATTCATATTTACAAACGCCCCTAGTATAGTACCTGCAACCCCAACAATACTCAATACAGTATACATCACACAAGAAACTATAATCACAAAACGACTATAAAGTTTGTTCCGTTTTTCATCATTATTGTAAAGTTTGATAGCAAGGGGAAAATATCCAAAGCAAATTGCTAACCCTCCAAACATCAACAGTTGAGAAGAAAGAGGCCAATGATTTAATTTTAAAATATAACCTATAGAAATGGTAATTAAAGAAAGATACCAGAAAAATTGCATCCATTTTTCTACAGAAGAAGATGCCGATTTTATTTTTATAATCATTAATGTTGGAAGGACCAATAAACAAAGAACAAAAAATTGGAGTAAAAGTACCATCGTTGCACCAGCCCAA
>CAILDT010000265.1 GCA_903833025.1 uncultured Bacteroidota bacterium
ATATATTCATGAGTAATAACGATTTACAACCACCAGCAATTGAAAATAATAATTTTGAAATTATTACATTAATGCGTTCAGAAATAAATATAATTTTCGGAGAGATCGATAATAAATTAAAAAATCTAAACGCACTACATACCGATTTGGTAAAAACCCATCTAGATACCAACTATCGTTTTGGATTAGATTCGTTTCATTTTCAAAATAGACTGATACAAATAGAAAATGATAATATGAAAGCACTTTTTGTTTATATTGATAATCGCATTTATTGTGAATATTATAAGCTATATCGTATCATTTGTGAGTATATTGCAGGAGGGTTAAATGATAAATCTTTCTCAGATAAACTAATTGCTTTGTATAAAAAATTCCCAATTTATAAGGACTTAGAACCGACCAAAGTATACGAGTTCAATATTACACACGAAATAAGCAGTAGTATTAATTATTTTATAAATGAATTACTAAGATATATTAGTTTAAAGACGCAAGAGTTGGCCGTTGAACAAATAAAAGCTAATTCGGGTATTAATATTCACAATTTAATAAACGAGCATGAATACAAAATATCTTTATTAGAAGAGAAAACAAACATGTTTTTACGTTATTTAAATACTTTTCATATGCATCATACTAAATATTTGGACCGTTTAATGAGTAAACTTCGATTAACGAATACGATTGTAAATGAAGATATTAATTTGAAACAAAATATTTCGCTTCAAATAAAAACACCAATGAGACCATATGCGCCTATAATAGCAATGCCACTTATAACAGAGCAAACATCGCATCAAACATCGCATCAAACATCGCATCAAATGCCACTAATAGACCATGCACCTGAAACGGATGCAGTGCCAATTGCAGTAATACAAGATATTTTATCACCTATTTATAAAGATCCTTTAATAGCAATAACACTTGATATTGAAGAAATAGGCCCAGTAAATATATTAAATGATGCATTACAATCCTTCATTTCCGACGTTTAAATATCTTCATCAATCGGTGTTGTCGGCGCCGATACATTATCAAATTCTTCAATAGACTTAGTTATATCCACGATTGTAGTTATTTGTGTTTGCATTAGCTGCTCTTGTTTTTTAATCAAGGCCGTCATGCTCATATTTGTCTCCATCGCAAAATTTTGCGCAATAGTTAATTTATTTTGCAAAGTCATGATCACTTCCTCCAGCATACCTAATTTACTTTCTAATGTTTCTAAGCGGGTAAAACAATCGTCTAATTCAGAATCATCTATAGTAGAAATAGACGGTTGGCAAGCCGTTTGACATGATGAGGTTAATGTAGAGATTTGACTTATGCGTTCGTCGAATTTGTTTAAACGTTGCTCATGTAGGCGCAATATTTGTACAGGAGACATTGGTCCTAAAATTTGCAAACTAGTCGGGTTTACTAAATCTGATAAATTTTGAGATGCAACTGATTTACTATTTGCATTACTTTGTGCTGATTTATTTTGCGGAGGGCATGAACCATTACCATTCTTTCCACAGGAAATGGGAGGAGGTAATTGTTTTTGATTAGGTTCCGTTTTACTGCGGCGATTTTTGGCTGCTGAAATTCCTGCTGCTCCACTCATGACTTATAGTATTGTAAAGTAGAATTTATCTAAGTTATTTTCGCATTTCCATTTTAACAATTCCGTGCGACGTATAATTTATTATTTCAATATCGGCTAAAGAATAATCTTCAATGTTTTCCTTAAGTGAATTGAATTTAATGGTTGGAAAAGACAACGGATATCGAGAGATCTGTTCGGTCAAAGCCTCTATATGATCATCGTAAATATGACAATTGCCTAAATGATAGTAAAAATCGGTCGCCTTTAAGCCGCAATGATGGGCGATTAAATGTGTTAGGATACTATAAGAGGCAATATTATATGGTACGCCGAGACCAACATCGCCACTACGTTGATACATGCTACACGATAACTGGTCTCCGTTTGTAACATTGAATTGTACTAAAATATGACAGGGCGGCAAGGCCATTTCACTCAATTGACACGGATTCCAAGCGGAGAGAATTAAGCGGCGGGAGTTTCGGCTGTGAGGGTTCTTCAAGCAACTAATAATAAAGTCTAATTGATCTTCGCCTTTTCCACTATAATCGTCCTTACACGTACCATAAGGCGCATTAAAGTGGCGCCACTGATGACCATACACCGGACCCAAATCATTCTCTTCTCTCGTATAAAAACCAATATCATCGAGGTATTCGCGCGAAGCATTACCGTTCCAAATTTTGACATTTTGATCTTGTAAGACTTTATTGTCAGTGGAGCCGCTAATGAACCAGAACAATTCTTTCGCACACGTTTTCCAAGAGAATTGTTTCGTCGTCATAAAAGGTATAATACCCTCCGATAAGGTGAAATGCATGGCACTCCCTACGACAGTTTTAGCATATCCATTTCTGCCAAATTCCAACACGCCTTCATTTAAGATGTCTTGGACCAAATTTATATATTGATATTCCTCATGCTTCTCTCTTTTATTTGGGTCAGAGCTGAATTTATTTAATTCTAATGAACGACGCAACATTTTATACAATGTATACTAACCTTTTTTTTAATTTCTTTTCATAAAACATAATGGATAAAATTAGTGATAGTGTAAAATCCGTTCAAAATGAATCAGAGGGGTTTTTTAAATTCGTTTTTAATTTTGATTCGGATAATAAGCACCGCATTATGAATATGTTGCAATATACACTGCTCACAATTATTCCGGTGCTCCTTATTCTTCGCGGTATTAAGCATATTATTCCCGAAGACGATGAATCTAAAGGAAGTTTAGAGATTTTAGCCGAAAGTGTTGGCCAAGTCATTCTCATTATGTTGGCAATTTGGTTTACCAATAAAATCATTTACTATATTCCGACTTATAGTGGTGAAGATTACCCCAAGTTTAATGAGATCAGTTTCATCATTCCCTTTATTCTGATTTTAGCCACGATGCAGACCAAGTTAGGTGCGAAATTTAATATTTTAATTGACCGAGTCAGTGCCGCGGTATTCGGTAAGAAAGATGAACAGAAAGGCCAGCAACAGGGGCAAAATGTAGTGCGTGTTTCGCAGCCATTAGCCGGACAAGGCCAAATACCTATTCATCAACCCAGTCAGGCGGATTACTTGGACCGAAGCCAACTTCTACCTTCGAATCCTATGATGTCGTCTATGCCGACGAAATTCCCTGCGCAACAGCTCCAACAACAGCAACCGGCACAAGATATGAATAACATGTATATGCAAGCTCCGGAGCCGATGGCGGCCAATGAAGGCGGTGGCTGGGGGACCACTTGGTAACTTTACTCAGTACATGGTAGATTTTATTTTACAGTAAAAAATAAGACAAAACACATTTATGATTTTTATAAATTTGTTTTTAATTGACTAAGATGCTTTTATGAATATACCAATCTGGTTTTTCTCTGCCCTTGTTCCATGCGGCAATTCGTTGTTTTTCTTCTGACATGTAATAGTTTCTATAAGCTTGAACTGGGTCATCACTTTTATATTTATCCGGCATTGCTAATGCAAACGCCGTGAGCCCTTTTTGCGAAAATGAATCATCGCTAGGCATATTTTGTTTTAAATATTGGGCCATCACATAAGATTTATGTAACTTAGTCTCAGGATGACCATAGCGGTAGCGCCATTCGTTGTGCAGTTCTTCAATCAAGTCCAATGTCCAAATAAAGTTGGCTTTGGATGTTCGGCACCAAATTGTTACTGGATGGTTTTTATGCGCCAATTTATATAACTGATCATTAGCTGAATCGTCTGGGCTTAATATTCTCTTGGCTGAACAAAGCATTTGAACTGCTTCCAATAATATTTTACTGACATGTTTATCCATCATATATTTGGCAATTTCCCGTTGAATGAGCGACAGAATAAAGAGATTCATCTTTTTTCCTTTTCCTTGGTATGAATGATTAATGCAATACTTTTTATGGTAAAAATTATTTCAATTTTATACGAAAAACGAAAGTGACTTTTGATTTCCCATACAAATTCTAATACTTTTGCAAAAAAATTGAAATGCAAAAGTATTAGAAATAAAGAAGTATTATACACACAAAAACCGACCGAACGCTCAAACGCTTTACAAAGAAGATGAATACTATTATGCAACAGACACAAACTCAAGACCAGCAACAAGCCGTATTACCGCCAATGCGGTTTCCCTTATCCGTCGTGCCAGCAAGTAAGGCAACGGCGGATATCAAACATATTACCGGAAATTTCAAAGATATGGATTATAAATATGTCCAGACATTGCTTACTAACCTGATGGCGCAGGCGTCGCGATGGATGTACGAAACAGTCGGTTATATTCCTGCGCCGCCCGCCACGATGAACAAGAGCCGAGAGATTATCAAGCAAGTTATCGGAAAAGATGGCTGCTATTTCAAAAAGACCACGGAGAATTGTGGCATTGATTTCATTTATTATGATCAAGAACACGAGGTGTTTATGTTCTGGGGTCCGTCACACTTTACCGTAACAAATGCGATGAAAATTATCCGTAGCCGTATTTGCCGCACTATTAGTAAAGAGTTCCCTAGACCTATTGCACCCGCACCTATTGCACTTGTCGAAACCAAAGAATATATGCGGTTTGACGAATTTATGGCGCTCAATGCCGACAACGAGCCGTTTAACCCGAACGAAACACGGGAAACAGTCATTTATGATTTATATGATATAAATGAAAAAGATGAAGGAGCCGTTGACCCGACTGATCTATTTGCTCGGCTTAGTGCGCTGGAAATCATTACAGGCGATAAATATTACGATAAATATGGCGTCGTGTGTGTGTCTAACATGGACTGCCCCTGTTTTGATTGTAGCCCTTGTCACGGCGCATGTGACTCTGATTGTAACCGTCCTAAACTTAATTAAACTTGTTATAAAATTATAAAAAAACTATATTTGAAAAACTAAATAAAAATTTGAAAAAATATAAAACATTACAAAAAAAATAT
>CAILDT010000266.1 GCA_903833025.1 uncultured Bacteroidota bacterium
AAAGATATTTCGCAATCTATTTTAATTTTCTTCATTAAGTCAGATGCAAACATAAACGAACCATTCAATACAGCCAGAAATAATGGCTTTCTGCCTTTCAGTTGATAGTTTATTCGCTGCGCAACTTTACCCACCGCTTTATTTATTTCGGCGGAAGTAATCTTTATTTTAAATGTATGTTCGTGAATAGTTACGCTCTTCATATAATCTGTTTTAGAAAAAACGAAAGTAAACAAAAAAGCACTATAAAAGACGTAAGATTTATTATTGTGAAGTAATTAAAAAAGTTACTTTTACAGCATAACTAAATAATTAAGAAATGAATCCAAAAGTAAGTATTATAATGGGCAGCACATCGGATATGCCTATTATGCAGGAAGCTGCAAAAATTTTAAATGAGTTTAAAATCCCTTTTGAAATAAATGCATTAAGCGCACACCGTGTACCAGAACAGGTAGCGGAGTTCGCAAAGAATGCACATTCAAAAGGCATAAGAGTAATAATAGCAGGTGCAGGCGGTGCGGCGCATTTGCCGGGTGTTGTAGCGGCATTCACTCCGGTTCCTGTTATTGGTGTGCCTTGTCGTTCATCCATTTCTATTGACGGTTGGGATTCTGTTTTGTCTATTTTGCAGATGCCTCCGGGTATTCCTGTTGCTACAGTTGCTTTGGATGGCGGACAAAATGCTGGGATACTTGCAGTTCAAATTCTTGCTACTGGCGATGATGACTTGCTGAAAAAAGTTATCGAGTTTAAAGAAAATCTAAAAAATAAAATTTTGAAGGCTAATAAAGACCTTTCGGAAATTAAGTTCGAGTATAAAACAAATTAATTTGTTTTATAAGTGAAAATAATTTACCTCTTCCTGTTTCTAAACATATTTGTTTTTATTTCGAAAGGAGGTAATGAAGATTTCCCGATTGGTGCTCGCTCATCTGCTATGGGCAACGCTTCTGTTTCGCTATGCGATGTTTGGAGTGCGCAGCATAATCAGGCAGGGTTAGGTTTTCTACACGACTATTCGGGAGGAATATATTACGAAAATAGATTTCTATTAAAAGAGTTAAGTATCAAAGGTGGTGCATTGGCTGTGCCAGTAAATGGTGGCACATTCGGTTTGTGTATCACTAGTTTTGGATATACACAGTATAGCGAAAACAAGTATAGTGTTTCATTTGCAAAAGCATTTGGCAATAAACTTTCAGCAGGTATTGCAATGGATTATTTATCCACAAAGATTGCCGAAGGTTACGGGAGTCGCAATGTATTGGCTGCTGAAGCAGGAATAATTGCAAAACCACTAAAGGGTTTAACCATCGGTGCACACGTTTACAATCCCACCAGAGCAAAAATTTCTTCTTATAACGATGAGCGATTACCTACTATAATTCGTTTCGGTGGCGATTATTGCTTTTCTGACAAAGTTATACTCGCCATTGAAACAGAAAAGGATATTGCACAAAAGGCAGTTTTTAAAGCCGGAGTAGAATATAAAATTGTGAAGGAATTTTATTTGCGGTGTGGAATTTCTACCAATCCCACTCTTTCTTCATTTGGATTCGGTGTAAATTTACAGAACTTTAAAATAGATTGCTCTGCTACTTACCATCAGGTACTTGGGATTAGTCCGCAAATTGGTTTGTCATATTTAATTAGGAAAACAACAAAAACAAAAAACTCACCCATCATTAATTAAGATGCGAAATTGAAAAAGATTAACTCCAATTGTTATTTGCTTCTTATAATAATCATTCTTTTTCTGATTTCTGAAAGCACTTTAAACGCTCAAGATACTATTCCAGTAAAAATTGATGATAGTGATGTTCAACAGCAATTAGAAACTATCGCAGAAACAACGAGTTCGGAAGAAACAGATTATTCAGACTTATTAGATGCCTTGAACTATTATAAGGAACATCGCATTAATCTTAATAATACTACCAAAGAAGAATTGCAACAACTTATTTA
The DNA here is from genome assembly GCA_903833025.1 of uncultured Bacteroidota bacterium. Classification (GTDB taxonomy): domain Bacteria; phylum Bacteroidota; class Bacteroidia; order 2-12-FULL-35-15; family 2-12-FULL-35-15; genus 2-12-FULL-35-15. The sequence goes on from CAILDT010000266.1 coordinate 1,969, forward strand.
TTTAAACGATATTCAAATAAATAATTTACTTACACATATTGAAAAGAACGGAAAACTACTTACTATATACGAACTGCAAAGTGTTGATGGTTTTGATTTACAAACCATAAATAAAATTCTTCCTTATGTAAAGGTTACAGATAATTTTAGCTCTACACATTTTAAGATAAAGGAAATGTTTAATAATGGACAAAATACAATGGTGTTTCGTTATGGCAGAGTACTTGAACCACAAGTAGGGTTTGCTCCTATAGATAGTGCTGCTTTACATAAGAGTCCCAACTCCCGCTATATTGGTAGCCCCGACAAGTTGTATGCACGTTATAGATTTAATTATGGAACCAATATTAGCTGGGGCATTACTGCTGAAAAAGACCAAGGTGAATTATTTTTTAAGAACAAACAAAACTTTAAATACGATTGGTATAATCAATCTTTAAAGGGAAACCAACATACAGGATTTGATTTTTATTCTGTGCATTTCTTTTTGCATAATATTAAATTTGTTAAAGCTCTTGCTATTGGTGATTACCAAGTAACCTTCGGACAAGGGCTTACTGCTTGGTCGTCGTACTCGTTCGCAAAAGGGTTAAACATTTTTAATGTAAAAAAATCAGCTAGTGGATTACATCCATATACTTCTGTGGATGAAAATAAGTTTATGAGAGGTGCTGCCACAACCATTGGCTTCAAAGGTATAGAAGCCACAGCATTTTTCTCGCGCAAACACGTGGATGCTAATGTAAGCGACACTACTGCTGATGGACAGGTTGCAGCCATATCAGCATTACAAACGACAGGCTATCATACTACTCCAGCAGAAATTGCAGACAAGCATTCTGTTTTACAAATTATTTATGGTGGTAATTTATCTTATAGAAGAAAGAGGTTTAGTTTAGGATTAACTGCTGTTAATTATGAATTGAATCACGAATATAACAGGAGTTTATCGGACTATAATAAATTTGAATTTTCATCGAAACAAAATTTTAATATTGGTGCTGATTATAATTTAATACTTCGCAACTTTAATTTCTTTGGTGAAGAAGCAATAAGTGAGAATGGTGGTAAAGCATTTTTAAATGGTGCGTTAGTTAGTCTCGACCCTAAATTATCATTTACTGTGTTGCATAGATATTACCAACGTAATTATCAGAATTTATTAGCTACTGGCTTTGGCGAAAGTTCGGGTACTATTAACGAAAAGGGATTATATATTGGCGCGCAACTTAAACCGAATAATATTATTACACTTACTGCCTATTACGACAGGTTTGAATTTCCGTGGCTGAAATATCAGGTAAATGCACCATCGTATGGTAATGATTATATAGCACAATTAAATTATACGCCTTCAAAAAAGTTGGATATGTATGTGCGGTTTCATCAAAGAAATAAACAACAAAACAATCCAAGCCACGATACATTTATAGATTATTTAGTACCATTAAAACAAACAAATTATCGGTTCGATTTAGCATATACTATTCTTCCTTCCATCAAATTAAAAAACAGAGTAGAGTTGATAGATTACCAATTGGGAAGCAACAAACAAGAGAAAGGGTATGTGGTGATGCAGAATATCATTTATAATAAAATGAGTTCGCCTTTGTCGGTTTCTTTAGGGTATGCATTGTTTCAAACGGATAGTTATAATGCAAGAGTGTATGCTTACGAAAACGATGTGCCGGGCGCTTATTCCATCCCTGCTTATTATTACAGAGGCAGCCGCTTTTATTTAATGCTTGATTATACTATTACTAGAAAGATTGAAATATGGGTTCGCTATTCTCAAACGTATTACGATAATAAATCTGTAATAAGTGCAG
>CAILDT010000267.1 GCA_903833025.1 uncultured Bacteroidota bacterium
AAGTGTTTTAATAATGTAACTATTAAAACAGAAAATATTTCAGACTGCTAAAGTATAAATTTAATGCGGATATAAAAATTAAACAAAAAAAATCCCGCCCTTTTTCAAGAGCGGGATTTTCTTTCTCCATAAAATTCATAACTCATAATTCATAACTCATAATTGCTTACGCCAACAACGCCCTCGAAATTACAATCTTCTGAACCTCCGTTGTACCCTCATAAATCTGCGTAATTTTTGCATCGCGCATCAATCGCTCCACGTGATATTCCTTCACAAACCCATAACCACCGTGAACTTGAACCGCCTCAATGGTAGTATCCATCGCTACTTTAGAGGCAAATACTTTTGCCATTGCACTTGCAGTTCCATAATCCAAATGTTTATCTTTCATCCAGGCAGCTTTCAAACATAGCAACCGTGCGGCTTCTATCTGCGTAGCCATATCAGCCAATTTAAATTGTATTGCCTGATGTTGATTAATTGTTTTGCCAAACGCCTTTCTTTCTTTCGAATATGCTAATGCTAATTCGTAAGCTCCAGAAGCAATACCTAACGCTTGCGAAGCAATACCGATGCGCCCTCCGGTCAAAGTTTGCATCGCAAATTTAAACCCAAAACCATCTTCACCTATTCTATTTTCTTTCGGCACTTTCACATTATCAAACATCAGCGAATGAGTATCCGAGCCACGTATTCCCAATTTATTTTCTTTCGGACCAACCACAAAACCCGGCATTCCCTTCTCCACAATTAACGCATTAATGCCTTTATGTCCCTTTTCAGGATGCGTTTGCGCAATTACCAAATACACCGAAGCCGTACTTCCGTTAGTAATCCAGTTTTTAGTACCGTTCAAAATATAATGGTCGCCTTTATCAATAGCAGTAGTCTTTTGCGAAGTAGCATCAGAACCAGCTTCGGGCTCCGACAAACAAAAAGCACCAATAATTTGCCCTGTTGCCAAGCGAGGCAAATACTTTTCTTTTTGCGCCTCCGTACCAAAAGTCTCAATTCCCCAGCATACCAGCGAATTATTTACCGACATCACCACCGAGCACGACGCATCTACTTTAGAAATTTCTTCCATCGCCAACACGTACGAAATACAGTCCATTCCGCCACCACCGTATTTCGGGTCCACCATCATCCCCAGAAAACCAAGCTCTCCCATCTGTCTTATTTCTTCCTTCGGAAAAGTCTGATGTTCATCGCGCTCTATAACTCCTGGTTTTAATACATCTTTAGCAAAATCTCTCGCCGCTTTCTGTATCATTAAATGTTCTTCTGTCAAATTAAATAACATAGTATTTATATTTTATGATTAATATTGTTTTCTTTTTTTAGAGATGCAAAAGTAATTTTATTATTGAAACATTACCACAATTTATGACAAATATCAGTGCCAATCAATATAACGTAATCGGATTAATGTCCGGCACCTCCCTCGATGGGCTCGACATAGCTTACTGCAACTTTGTTTTCCAAAACAATAAATGGAACTACACTATTATATATGCCGAAACAATAAAGTACAACGATTTATGGAAACAAAAACTACTCGCCCTCGAAACCGCCGATGCACTCACCTTTCAGCAAGCTAATATTGAGTATGGCAATTATCTTGGGCAACGCGTTTCCGATTTTATAGTGAAGAATAATATCAAAGCCGATTTTGTTTCCTCACACGGACATACTATTTTTCATCAGCCCGAAAAAAAACTAACCGTGCAAATAGGCGCAGCAGCAGCCATTGCATCCAAATGTAAATTAACAGTTGTAAACGATTTCCGTACAATGGATGTTGCCCTCGGCGGACAAGGTGCGCCATTGGTACCCATCGGCGATAAACTTTTATTTCCCGATTATGATTTCTGTTTAAACCTCGGCGGTTTCTCCAACGTATCTTATGAGTATAACAACAAGCGCATCGCTTTCGATATTTGTCCGGTAAACATTGTGCTCAACTCCATCTGCAAAAGTTTAGGAAAAGAATATGATGACGAAGGAAAAATAGCCCGAACAGGAATGCTGAGTACTTATTTATTAAACGAATTAAATAGTATAGGTTATTACAAGCAAGTGGCAAACATCCCTAAATCATTAGGAAAAGAATGGGTGCTCAAAAATATTTATCCTATAATTAATCAATATGAAATAGAAGCAAATGATTTGCTTCATACTTTTTGCGAGCACATTGCTATTCAAATTTCAAAAGCATTATCGCATCTTCCAAAAGGTAAAATGTTAGTTACCGGTGGCGGAGTTTATAACACCTATTTAATAGAGCGGATTCAAAAATTATGTCCGCATCAAATTATTATTCCTGATAAAAATATAATAGAATATAAAGAAGCAATGCTTTTTGCTTTTTTAGGAGTGCTGCGGATGCGCAATGAAATCAACTGCCTGCAAAGTGTTACAGGTGCAAGCAAAGATAACTGCGGCGGCAGTATTTCTTATTACGAATAAATTTTTGGGATACTTTTAAAAGTCTTCGGAATAAAAATCCTCTTCCTCATCATCATCAAAGTTGGTATCAAACTTAATGTCGTCTTCCACTTTAAAATCATCCTCTTCGTCATCCAGCTTGTGTTTCCAGCCTTGTTTGCCTTTTTCTTTCAAAGGTTTAAGTTTAGCAGGTTTTCTTAATTCATCTGAATCCTTAACTTTGCTCGCTCCTTTTTTAGCAGAAGCTTTTTTAGAATTGTTTGTTTTTTTCATTTGTAATGAAACGCTTTTTCAAACTAATTTGTTACTGTTTTTAGGTTAATGTAAAATTTGATACTACAAATCTCTGAAAAATTATTTTTCAAAACAAAAAAATATAAAAATAATTTATGTTAATTTTCAATATACCTTTGTGAATAAACTATTGAACAACCCAATTTTAAAATAAAATATAATGATATTACAAGAATTTTTTCACCGTACTTTTTTAGGAAACACTATTGAATCTATTTGTTGGTTCGTTGGCATTATATTGCTGGGCTTGGTTTTCAAGAAGCTGTTATCAAAACTGTTTGCATTGTTTGTTTTCAAATTTCTGCAGAAATATTCGAAAGGAGTAGGGTACAATAAGTTATTTCTATTGCTGAAAAAACCGTTGGAAGTACTCGTTTTATTAATTTCACTTTATTTCGCTTTCGACTGCCTTCACTTTCCAACGGAGTGGAATGTGGTAACAATTGAACATTTTGGGTTGCGTTTAATTTTGGCAAGGCTATTTCAAATATTTGTAATCGTTGCCATCACGTGGGTTATTTTACGATTGGTAGATTTCTTTGGCGTAGCTTTTATGTATAAAGCCCAAAAAACGGAATCGAAAATTGATGACCAGCTAATTCCTTTTGCTAAAGATGCAGTAAAATTAATCATCAGTATTTTTTCTTTCTTCTTTATATTAGGTACTGTTTTTCATTTAAACATCGCCTCGCTAATTGCCGGACTGGGTATTGGTGGTTTGGCAGTTGCCCTTGCAGCAAAGGAATCGCTCGAAAATCTTTTTGGTTCATTCACCATCTTTTTAGATAAACCATTTGTAGTTGGTGATTTAATAAAGGTTGGTAATATAGAAGGTAATGTGGAGAAAATAGGTTTCAGAAGCACACGCATCCGCACTGCGGAAAAAAGTTATGTTACTGTTCCAAATAAAAAAATGGTGGATAGCGAACTGGATAATTTATCATTGCGTTTGCAAAGGCGAGTAAAGTTTAATCTCGGTTTAACTTATGAAACAAAGGCAACTCAATTCAAAAATATTATTCTTGATATTCAAACACATCTCGAAAATCACGAATCAATTTTAAAAGGAGAAACACAAGTTACCCTCCACGACTTTGATTCGTCAGCAATTAATATTATGATTTGTTACTTTATAGATACGATGGATTATAATTTTTATCTTAACATTCGCGAAGAAATAAATTATAAAATAATGGAGATTGTAGAAAAAAACGAAAGCCATTTTGCTTACCCGACTTCTACCGTTTGGATAAAAAATAAAACTGAAAAATAATATATGACACGCATTACTTCCTTCGAGCAATATAAAGAAGAATATAAAAAGAGCATTGAAAAC
>CAILDT010000268.1 GCA_903833025.1 uncultured Bacteroidota bacterium
ATATGGCAAACCCAACTATTAATTTTGCTTTAAAATCTATTTGTCAACAACGCACAAAACAACTAGCATTTAATAAACCGTTACCGCGAAACGAGATAGTTTCACCTTACAACGGAAATTACACAAAAGACCAATTTGATATGCGACGAAAAGCCGAAATATTAAAGTATAATAACAACGCTAGTTCTAGCAAAACAAATAATTTATCCAAATCGCAACGTTGGGCACAATTAGTTAACGGTAATGCAGGTACACAAACTAGTAATTTTCCTACTATAACAGTAACAACTATCGATTATTTAGGAATATTTAATACATTTTCGGTTGCATACCCAGATTCGTTACGAACAATTGCTACTTCGCAATATGTAACTGATCAATACGGAAATAACCAATTGAACCCTGAAGCACTGCAAATCGTTGGAACATATGGGTACTATAATATTTATATTTTACGTGGTGCACAATCGGTTAATTGCAGTCCCAGTACCGTACCAACGCCATCATCGTCATGTAATGTTCCTGGACCAGTTACTTACTTGGTGAATGACGAAACTGTTCCACTTTACAACTTTACCAAGAATGTCAATGCATATAGTTATGATTCTAATGGCGCTCAACCTCAAAAATGGTTATTTAATCCCACAACATATATTTTATTAACCAATGGATTAGATACAACAGTTTTGTCCTTATTAATTACCGACCAAATTGACCAATCGTCTTATAATTTCACATTACAACTTCCATTTTCTGTTTATGTAACAGGAACCAATATTTCGTCCTTTCTTATTTATGATCCGTCAGATAATCCTATGCCCACCCCCTCTTATTTCCCCAATGCAATGATAAATTTACAATCCATAGAATTTGGCGTTAACTACAACAATACACCAGTAACTTTTAAATCATCACCACAAATAAGTTTATATACAAATAATACCATTCCCCTTACCAATACTAATGGGAATTATTTGGTAAATGATTTTACACCTCTCCAATTTGATATTTCTTTTAATGAAGGGTTTTCGGAGCCGTTAGGCATAGAAAACCCTAGATCATCCATAGATGTAACCGATCTTCGATCGGTGAAATCGACGGATGATGAACAAATAAGTAAAGGTTCTCCTCTTGGTCCAGTAAGTACTAATGATTATTATACCGCAAAAATATACACTGGAGTCATAAACATTTCTAATATTGAGTTATTAACTGCACCCGGCTATGTATATGACTTTTATTTACAAATGAACACATCTAATATAAAATTTCCTCCTTCTGATGCCCCTGAAGCTCATTATTATCCGACGGCTATCCAAACTACATCAACTGGAATATATGTAAATGTTTCTAACAGTGAAACTATAGAAGATAATTGTATTGTTTACCCTCTGCTACCCTCACCATCTTTCCAAGGGCTTTATTTTAATGGATCATAGCCGGATTTCATAAAGTCGTAATGTATATTTTGTATATTTTTCAAAATCTTTAGGATAAGACGAAAGATCAAACTCAATTTCATCACGCCAATTTTTAATCGAATAATACATAGATGACCATTTATCAATTAATTCATCAACTAAATTAACTTGAAAAACCCAGTTCATAATAATATGTGGATGAAGAAAAAAATTATCCAAAGTAAAAGCTGGATTAATAAGAAGCGCATCGTTATCAATTTTGGTTTCAACAAACGAAATTAATTTATTACGTAAATATGCATCACAACAAAATTGTTTAACGGGATCATCCTTAGATGTTAACGAATAATAGTCGACAATAAACTCTTTTAATC
>CAILDT010000269.1 GCA_903833025.1 uncultured Bacteroidota bacterium
CATTATATTACTATAGAATAAACACCCAACAAAAAAGGCCCTAAGGCCTTAATAGTACTAATTTTCAAAAAAATTAATTGATTACTTTACCCCAGGCTATTCTGTTCCAAACTCTTTCATTTACATAAAATATTGTAGCATTCACTACAGTTGCCAAAGTAAAATAAATTGCCGCGGTCCCCCACGATCCTGTGATAAAATATGGGAGAAACAGATTTGACATACTAATAGTAATCCGCCATGTGACACTTTTAGCTAAAGTACGCGGTTGCCCTTCATAAAACCAAAAATCATTTCTTGGTTTACGATTCCATTGAAAATAATTCCATATTCGTTCGTGTGCCCAATACAGAAACGAATTTACAGAAGCACCTACTGGTAGCATAACTAATATTTGGTACCAAGTGGCACCAGCAATATACATATTGCTCACTACACTAATAGTAAAAAATATTCTGCAAACTATAGTTTTAACAATGGATCGGGTTTGGGTTTCTTTAAAGTTTATCATGTATTTATGTGTATAAATTTTGTTGTGCTAATAATGTTAAATTATTTTTATCAATTTTATTAGTTGATCCCAACGGTAGCAAGTCTAAAAACCAAATCCATCTTGGGTGTTGATATGCTGGAGCTTTTTTAAGACAAAATTGTCTTAATTGTCTAGCAGTTATATTAGAGTTTTTCTTTTTAACAACAAATGCCGCAGGTTTTTGCCCAGTTATTTTATCAGAAACAGGAACTACAACCGCTTGTTGTACATCGGGGTGAGTTTCGAGTAATTGTTCAATTACTCCAGGATATACATTCATTCCGCTATAATGAAACATATCATCACTTCTGCCAACAAAGTAATGAAAATTATTATTGTCTCGATAAAATACATCTCCTGTAATATAAAATCCGTCATTGGTAAAAGGGTTAGTTAATGGCGGATTTCTAGTGTCTGCTTTATTATATCCTACCATTACTCCTGGTGATTTAATTTGTAAAACTCCTTTGTCGGCATTTAAATTATCGCCATCAACTAATCTAAGAGTTGCAGCAGGGTGTGGATAACCAACAGATATACTTGGTTGTTTGATTCCTTGTGGGTGCGGTCCAAATGTAATAGGTCCTGTTTCTGTAGTTCCGAATCCATTACTAACTTTTACATTTGGTAATGCTTTGTGTATCTCTTCCATTAAATTTTCGGATACTGGGGCCGAAGCCATTCTCAAAAACTCTACCGAGGAAAAATCTGTTTTATCAAATAATTCCTTATCTTCCAATATCATAGCAATCATAGTTGGCACAGAAGTGAGCCAAGTACAGCGATATTTTTCATTAGAACTTAAATAAGTTTTAACGGTAAATTTAGGCAATAAAATTATAGTGGCATGGGCTATTATTGATAACTTAGTTAATGCTAAAGCATTTTGATGGTACATAGGAGCCGCAATCAAATATCTATGTTTACTCCAATCATTTTTACCTAACCGCATTTCGGCAGTCCAAATATGACTATAATGTGAAAGTATTACTCCTTTTGGATTATGCGTTGTTCCGGTAGTATACATAAACATCGCAGGATCATCGGGCTTTGGCATCACTGTGTTATATGGTCCACGATGAATAAAACTATCAAATCCTTGTTTATTGTTGCTATTGAATACTACTTTTTTAATGTTTCTAGGAACCATTGACTCTCTTTTTAAATCACAAAAAACTAAACTAGCATCACAATCGTCTAATATAAATTCAATCATTTCTTGCGGGAATTTATAATTTACTGGAACTGCCACTAATCCTGCTCGCATAATACCAAGATAAGCAAATAAATATTCAGCTCGATTTTCAGAAAGAATAGCGACCCTGCTGCCTTTTGGAATTTTTTGAATTTCGAGTCCTCTAGCTACAGAATTGCATAGCTCATTTAATTCATAATATGTGTATTGTCGTGTACCATTTTCTCCCCCTAAATCAATTAGGGCAAGTTTATTGGGATCTTTATCATGATGAATAATATCACCAAGATTGGTAAATTTAGATGGATTAATTTTTAAACCTTTTAATTTGAAAAACTTATGCAATTAATCGTCATTATTGAAACCACTAAAAAGGGTGGTGTGCTGGCAACCTTGCGCGATGTAACGGGCAGGGAGCTAGTCAAAGCCGTTGCCCCAAACTTGCTA
>CAILDT010000270.1 GCA_903833025.1 uncultured Bacteroidota bacterium
AAGTATGGTTTTGTGGCACTTTTTCTAAAAGTATGGTTTTGGCTCAACCTTTCTTAAAGGTTGCGTAGAGCTGCAGCGCCACCAACCCGCCCGCGATTTGGGCAATAATATATGGCACTGCATTTGCCCGCGGCATTTTATTCGCGACTGTCATCATAATGGTGACCGCCGGATTGAAATTACCGCCGGATATTTTTCCCCCTAGGTAAATGGCTAAGGCGAGAGCTGCACCTATAGCTAAAGGGTTACCGGTGAAAAGAATGACGGCTAGAAAGAAGAAGGTGCCGATAAATTCGACGAAATATTTTTGTGTTTGCGAAGGCATCTGATATATATAATAACAATACTTTTAGAAAGCACTTTTAGAAAAAGTGCCACAAAACCATTACTTTTTTAGAAAAAAAGTAACACAAAAAACCTAACATGAACTCGGATACAAATTATACCCAAAGTTCTGTCGAGATTTGGCTCAACCTTTTTTAAAGGTTGTGGTTGTGGTTGTGTTTTTCAATACTTTTTCTAAAAGTAATATAAGACATGTCATTCGCATCTCTCATTCAAGCGCAAACTGTCGGCCCAGCTTCTATTCCCACAAAACAGAACCAGCCAAATAACCAAACCGCCGCTATTATGGGTATGCCGTTCAAGCCTGATCCCATGACGCAGGGGAATTTTTTCTCGATGGGACGCGCAGCCTATAAAAGAGCCGTTGTACAAAACGTGAACGATATTGGTCAGGGGAATGATCCGATCCAATCGCGTTTTGCCGTGCCAACCCATAAGAAGAAATGGTACGGCGCCTCGGCTTCGCGAACTTCCGCCGAACATACGAACTTAAGGACAATTGAAGCGACGGGCAAAAGTTCTATGAATTCGGTTAATACACAGCTGATGTCCTTTAGTGGACCGGATCAAACGACGATAAAAAATGCTTTAGTGCGTTGTCGTGGAAGTGGCTCAGTGGCGCCGAAAAAGAAAGGGGCGATAGCAAATAAGGCGAGCACAGGAAATAAAATCTATGGTAGTATATATTAAAGATGGCAACAGCAGTAGAACCTGTAGTAGAAGGGCAGTCTGGTATTCAAGGTTTGATTGGTAGATTTAATAAAATTGCAACAGATGCTGAGACAAACCTAAAAGCAAAACAAGATCAAGGTTCTAACTTTTTAAGTGGAAAGGCAAGTGAATTTAAAGGGATCGGAGCAGATAAATTTAATAAATTAAAGAATGTGTTTCAATCATCTAGTACAGAACCAGCTGGCGGGAGCAGACGACGCAAATCTAAGCGCAGCAAGACTAGAAAATCAAAGAAACATACTATGAAGAAGCGCGGCCGAAAAAGCAATAAGCGCAGCAAGTATAAGCGTACTAACAAGAAAAGCAAGAAGCGCGTGCGTTTTTCTTATAAAGAGTAGAGCATATACGGTACCAAATAAACTAACAAAATTAAAATAATCATATTCGTATTCAAATTCTGGCCTTTCAAATAAGAGGCAAGCAGAATCGACGAGATCATCATTAAACTATCGGCGATAATGGCTCCGGATCCTTTTTCTTTTCCATAATCTTTAAAAATGTCTAAAATTCGGCTCTTGCCTCTCGGAATAGACTGGCAGAAGAAATAGAAAAGTATATCGTGCGTCACCTGTATCAAGACCGCTAGCCCGATAAATTTCAATAAACTATACTTGCTGAAAATATAGGGATAAAGAAACCGCGCAATTATAATTCCGAGAACAATGATCAAGACATCAGCAATGACCGCACTGAGAGATAAGTCTTTGTACCATTTCTGCAAGACTTTCGACTGGAAGGCGCCTTTCATTAATAATAAAATGACGACAAGGTCGGTGAATAAAACGCCGTTAAGAATGGGTAAATAATCCGCGGTATTTTTGAAATTATGTATATCGAGCATATATATAATTTGTATATAATATTAGTCATCGTCATCAGCGCAAGCGTTTTCGCAACATGATTTTTAAAAAAAAGTAAAGCCCGAGTAGTCCGAGCGAAGAATAATAAAGCCGAATCAAAAAATCATTCGGCATTTTACTATAGTTTGTATTATAGTTTTTAAAAGGTGAGCCTTTCTCATTAATAAGCGAACTGGCTGACTGCATTGTCGTAAACCCTGAAGTACCGCTATCGCTTTTATCTTGTTGAGCAGCTTCTTCGGTTGTATCGGGACGAGGAGTAATTGTAAACCAAGAATTCGGCATAGCATCAATATCCGAGTTAGTTATATAACCTGTCGCAGAACTATGCACGTTTTTATCGTCAATAGTTTCCATAGTCATGGAATGGCACGTTGGGCTAGAGCCGTCGGTAAATGCACTCAATATTTGCATCGGATTTATTTGTGCTAAATTACTCATTAAACCGGGTATTAACCCGAGGAACGAATCAAATTGAACGCCGGCGCCTCCAGATGACATCAGGGGAATAGAGCCATCAGGCACATTATTTATATAAACGGATCGTTTGACATCTTTATTGGTTGCTAGATCAGTGCATTTCACCGCAGTTTGTAAAAAAAACTTTGAGCCTAAAGGACCGTATGGTCGGCTCGCATTACCCTGACCGGTGACCAAAACTTTAACATAATCAATAATGCCGCCAATATCATTTGTTAATGCATCA
>CAILDT010000271.1 GCA_903833025.1 uncultured Bacteroidota bacterium
ATATTTTTTTGCTGCCAATAAATTCAGGCGAAGATTTTCGTAACCTAAATATTACACATACTTTATAAAACCATAACCTTTCCATTTACTTTTATTTACGGTGCCAGTGTACTTTTGTATCAAGAAAAAACACAAATGAAAAATTATTTCTTTTCCGTTTTATTAATCTTTACATCAACAATTATTGTTGCTGGCAATCCTTCAAAAGACAATAACAAAGCAGTTACTGCACTTGTATCTGGTAAGGTGGTTGACAAAACGTCTGGTGAAGAAATAGCTGGTGCGGAAATTAATATTGATAATAAAATAGTATATTCGGATTTAGAAGGTAATTTTTCTACTACCATCAATATTAATAATACTGATGCTGTTGTTAAATATGTTTCTTACAACGATACCAAAGTCAAATTGAATCCGAATACTTATAATACCATTATTATAGAATTACCTTCTAAATAAAACACCCAAACACCTTGAAGGCGGCCCTGTAATATATTATTACAGGGCTTTTTTATTAAATCTCTTTACATTGCTCCATTGTTAACTTTACATTAACTTAACATAAATAAATATTTATGCCATTGTAATAAAATGTTTACGCGTATAGCACTAACTTTGCAGTATAATTAAACAATTTAATACTTAAAGTTATGAAAAAACTAATTTTATTATCCATTGCAAGCATAGTGTTTGTGTTGGGTACAGTGGCACAAACCCTTACTGAAAAACAAGGTTTGTATTATTCCGAACAAGGGACATTATATACAGGAACGTACACAACATACACTGCCACAGGGGTTAAAAAATCGACAGTAACTATTACTGAAGGAAAAATAAATGGTGCTGTAACGTATTATTACGAAAACGGAAACGTAATGGAAACAGGCGCATTTGCAAGTAACGAGAAAGATGGCGAATGGATAAGATATAACGAAACAGGAGTAAAAACGGCAACTGCATTTTATGTAGCAGGCAAAAAAGATGGCACGTGGTATATTTGGGACGGAAAAGGAACCAAAAGATATGAGATGCACTATGCCTTAGGAGAGAAAAAAGGCAAATGGCTGATGTGGGATGAAAACGGAAATGTTACCAGCGAAAAAACTTATACTACTTTATAATCTTTTTTATTGCTTAATAAATTTCTTTCTTATTATCCCTTGTCCTTGTGGTGAGCCAGCCGAACCTGTTACTGAGCCTGCCGAAGTATCTGTTTGTGCCTCCACAAAATAAATACCGCTTTTCAGCGCACTAACATCTACTACCCCCTTACCCTCCCGAAAAGAATGCGGGACAGGCTCTACTTGAAGGGAAGGAGGGGGAGCAAGCACACATTCCCCAAGCACATTAACTATTCTTATTTCTTTAATTACCAATTTTCCATTATCTATTCTTAATTCCCCCACACAAGGGTTTGGGTATATGCTTATTTCGTTGTCTTGCGTTGCTTCATCTATGCCAACACCACCATTAGTGGTTTTTAAAATTGCACCTCCTGTGCCACATACATAACCAGTATTAGTACTTGTGAAATAAACAGAAATTAAATTGTCAAGCACGGGGGTTGATTGTAAAGACCAGCTAATACCCCCATTAATAGTTTTGAGCATTACTCCGCCTCCACAAGAAGCGTATCCATTATTTGCATCAGAAAAGAAAACTGAATAAATTGGGTTTGATGTTCCACAGGTTTGTGTAGTCCACGTTGAACCTCCATTAGTGGTTTTTAAAATAGTTCCATACATACCAACTGCAAATCCTGTATTTGCATTCAGAAAATAAATTGAAAGTAATTCATTTGTTGTGCCAGTAGTTTGCGATGTCCAAGTGCTTCCTCCATCAGTTGTTTTAAATATTGAACCAAATAAATCGCCTACATATCCTGTGAGTGGGTCTGTATAAAAAAGACAGGTTAAAGAAACACTTGGCGTGGTTTGATAATTCCAAGTTGCCCCTGCATCGTTTGTATAATATATATCTGAACTTGAACTTCCAATTGTATAACCATTATTAATATTGGTAAACTGTATAGATGTATATGAATAAGAAGGTATAGTTAAAGGTGCCCAAGTGGTACCGCCGTTAATTGTTTTCAAAACTGTTCCTGTATTTCCTGCAATGTAGCCAGTATTTGCATTTACAAAACAAACGGAATTCAAATCATTAGTGGTCCCACTTGTTTGAGCCACCCAAGTAGTACCCCCATTTATAGTCTTAAGCACTATTCCTGCGTTACCAACAATGTAGCCAGTAGTTGTACTTGTAAAAAAAATAGAATGTAATTGATTAGTTGTTCCGCTTATCTGTTGCACCCATTGTGCATTTACTAAGGTAACATTTAAGCTCCAAAGCACTATTAAAAGTATTCTTCTTTTCATAACCAAAAAATTTAAGTGTTTAAAGTATTTTTTTTACCAAGGTATATTATAATTTGCATTACAGCCCATATCTAAATATATACTGTCGTGAATTGTGCTAAAAACTCCTCCCTTAGTTTTGTTTAAAGTAAAATACCACCATCCCATTGGGAAACCTCCCATATTTTCAACAGTATTATAGTTGATATTTGTTACATTTCCCCAATAAGATTGCCATAGATTTTGTGGCATATTTTTATGATAGATAGGCTGATAAATTTGCATTCCAAACGAATCGGGAGGAGTAATTATTGTTCCAACAGGTAAGTGGTAATTTAATAAATAGAATGCTCCTTCCAATCCTATTTGTATGAAATTCTGTGAGTTGCTTTTGTCTATTTCTCTTGAAATACCCGTATGTCCAAAATCTTGAGGAGGGATTCCACCAATAGAATGATCTAAGTCATCAATACTTAATGTATAAGAATAATCCGAATTTTGATTTATAGAAAAATTGCTAAAAACAAAATCTCCTCTAGAGTTAGTGACAGTGGATATTTCGTCCGTACTGCTTTTATGTTTAAATAAACTGGAGTGTAAATAGTTTGTAAAAAGATGAACAGTAACATTTGCCCAGCCCGAATCGGTGCAATTGTTTTTTACATTTCCTGTAATATTTACAGTATCAATTTCGTCTTTTTTACAAGCATTAAATATTAGTAATCCAAACGCTATAACAATAAAATATCTTTTTTTCATTTTGCAATAGTAATTTTAGAGTGTGCAATGTCGTTTTTGTTATTAACTTGAATTAAATAAATACCACTTTCAACATTCTGTAAGTTCAATTCATTTGGTTGGTTGTTGGCAATTATTTTAGAAAAAACAACTTTGCCAGTTAAATCGGTAACAATAAGGTTAGAACTCAAATCATCCGATTTGTTTTCTATCGTAAAAATTCCCTTATTGGGGTTAGGGTATAGTTTAAACGAATAAGGATTACTTAATTCACTTATTCCTGTATGGTCTAAACTATCACAACTGCAACAATGTACATTTATATCATCTATATAATAATAAGCGTATGTTAAAGTACCCGTAAGGTTCATAGTATTTGTTAGAGAATCCGAATAAAAATTACCTATTATTAAATACCTTTCTCCTCCCACAGCAGTAAAATGCCCATAAACTAATGTCCAGTTAGTTGTATCACTAACTATATTCGTATCGTTTATTTGAGGTGTAAAATTCAAATGATTGCTTGTTGAAACATTTGTATGTGTGTTTGAAAAAAACAAACCAAAATTATTGCTTGCAAATTTTGAAGTATTTGCAAGATTTACATAAAAACTTGCACAATATTCTTGTTTGGCAACCAAAGGTGTGTCCAATTTGACTTGAATATATTCTCTATATTCTGCAACATTATGAAAAAACACCACGCCAACATATCCATTTCCAGAATGAGGATATTGATAGCCTGCGCCATTAAAAGGGATTGAATAACTTGAATAGGGTGAAC
>CAILDT010000272.1 GCA_903833025.1 uncultured Bacteroidota bacterium
CCTGTACCAAAATTTAAATTGCTGCTATTCCATATATTCATACCAGTATTTGCATTTATTGCAGTAGTGAATGTACTGGATGCTGAACCTGAACCAGAACCCGAAAAGATAGAACCATTTAAATATATATTGCTTGGAGCTATAGCACTACCAACGTATAAATTACCTCCTAAGCTTATATCTCTGTCAAAAGTTGCACTAGCAAATTCTGCAGACAAACCAACGAAAGATACATCACGAACACACAACGCGCCATAAATAGTAGTAGATAAAAATTCATTAAATGATGCCATTATATAATTACTATATATTTTTTTTATTTTTTTATTGAAGGATTTAAAAGTGAGGTATTTGACTCATATAATTGGCGAGACCCATTTTTGAACCTGTCTTACATCTTAATTCTAATGTTGAATTATCATTACCAATTTGTATCAGTCCCGCAGCACTTTGAGTACCAATTTGGATAGTTGATCCCTCAATAACAATTGTTGTTTGAGTTGTTCCTATGTTTATAGTATTATTTCCAAATACACTATTATTACCAATATTTATAAGAGGTGATACGGTAGAATTCCCTATTTCAATAGTTGATCCGTCTACTTTTGTTGAAGCTGTATTGTTATCACCTAATATTATATTACCGCCCTTAATAGTATTAGCACCTGTTTGTGCACTTCCACTCAAAATCGTACTTCCTAAGACAGTTAACAGGGTAGCTTTTCCGCCAATATTTATAGAGGTATTTGTATTCAGGGTATCAAATCCTAAATCGCAACGTTGCCCAGCTAGTGTGGTTTGTGATCCTACATTGCCAAGTCTCACTTTATTAAGTGCACCTGTTCCGCTTATCCCAGTCCCAATATTTATGGTTGTTGGATAATCTACAGTACCTTCATCAATCCCAATGTTCATTACACTTAGACTATTATATTGAATGTCTTTGCACATAATAGGATCTGAAAAACTAGCATAAGGGCCACTTGTTCCACCAACATCCAAACCAACTATTTGTATTGTTTCAGGTAAAATATCAACGTGAACTGTTCCCATTGGATCAGTAATTTGAAATCTTCCACTAATTTGAAGTTCTGCGTTTGCTATGTTATGAACATTGGTCAACGTTGCTTCTATATTCCCAATTTGCGTCCCTTGTTCAGCAACTGTCGCATCTGTTGTTGCAAGATCAGTTGTTACAGCAGCTATTGCTGTATCTTGACCAACATCAACCGTAGCTTGAACCCCAGCGTAAGTTAATATAGCAGCTGTAGTGAAAGCACAAGCGGCCGCTAAACATGCTACCGTATCCCCACCACTTGAACCAGCGGCTCCAGTGTCTCCTTTGTCTCCTTTGCCTCCTGGATTACCTTGTACCGAATCGCCTTGAGGACCTTGAGGACCTTGGGGAATCGAAAAATTTAAAACTGGGTTGGCTACCGTTCCTGACATTTGTACTTGTGCAGAAGTACCATAACCAACTGTACTTACATTACCTATCGTGAAATTTACGGTTGATACCATTAAAGACCAATACGCCGCAGATGAAGTAGCATTTGGAACCATACCTAGAATAGGAATATTTTGAATGCATACATACGCACCATAATTATATATAACTATATTATCAATGATGTACAAAGTCAAAATTCCCCATGTACCAAGATAAACCATACTAGTCCCAACTGGTAAACCTAAAGAGAGAACTGGATTTGCACTCGTGCCTGTAATTGCTGCTGTTGCTTGAGATCCGCTGGGTAAAGTGGTAGTTGTCCCTAAAGTAAAAGCTGGTGTTGCACCAACGGGAATTCCTAAATTTAAGACTGGGTTTGATGATATACCTGTAATTGTTGCAGTAGCAGATGAACCCGCCGCTAATGTTGTTGTCGGGCCCATACTAAAAATAGGTGAAATACCATTAGTTCCATTTGTTCCTTGCGTTAATCCTAAATTTAAAATCGGGTTTGTTGCTGTACCTGTAATTGATGCGGTACTCTGACTACCAGCTGATAATGTTGTTGTTGTACCCATGGTCAAGAGTGGAGTAGCTCCAATTACTCCAGCAGTCTGAAAAAATAATGTTGCCCTAAATCTGGTTCCGCCCGATCCGCCTTGTAAAGCGGTACCGCATGCAAATTGCATTAAAGAAGCCATTGCAAAATTAATAGGTGCAAAAATTAATGGGTCTGTGCTTACGCTTACATAATTATTTGTTCC
>CAILDT010000273.1 GCA_903833025.1 uncultured Bacteroidota bacterium
AGTTTTTTGCCCGAATAGCCTTTAGTGTCGTTTGAGAAACTGCCAAGTAATCCATTTATTAATTGTGAGAATTTTTCTTTCATAATGTATTGTATTCAATTAATTACTAATTTTGTACCATCTGTTGAAAGTTATTAGTTCGGAACGCAGAAACCGAACAGCGCAAATATGATTTGTAAATTCGCCTCATGTCGAGTGGGGCGTTTTTATTTATCCGCTACCTTAACGCGGTTTTTTCTCCAACGCCTCATGTTGGCGTTAATTTTTTCTTTATTTTTTATACTGTATTCTTTATTATATGCCGCCTTTGATAGTCTTTTTTCTTCATCCGTTTGGTGAAGTTTATATGGGGTGTCTTTTATCTTCCTGTTTGGGTTGTCCTTATCTCTCTTTGTTTTGCTCCATCTTTTTGTTGCATCTCGCCATTGTTCCTCTGTGTGGTATTTCTTATTGTGTGCGGGTTTCCCTTTTTTGGCTTCCGTTATCTTCTTTTTTGATTCGGGAGAATGTTTTTTATTGTAAAAACTATTTTTATCCCCACTCATCCTTTCGCTTTTTCGTTGTCGAACCTCTTCTGATTCTACCCTCCCTTTTGTTTTTGATATGAAGTTGTTTTTGTATTGTGCATTTTCAAATCTTTTTTTGCTACTTACACCTATTTTTGCGCGGGTTTCTTTAGACGGATTGTTTAGCCCGTCTCCACCATCCGTCATATTTACCAATGTCCCTAACCCTAAATCCCTTCGCCCAATTCTTTTAATATAAAATCTCTCCTTTTTTGATGCGGCATCCCAACTTAAATTACTATCAACCACATCAATAATATACCCATATCTCTTTACCACGCCATACCAAAATGAGCTTCTGTCTTTTTTGCTTATCGCTCGTTTATCGCCACCAATCCCGACATAAAATATTTCATTTTTTACAGGATTTATATGGAGATATACACAAGTATTATTCATTGCGCAAAGGTATAAAACGATTCTTAATTACACAAATTTTTTATTGATATCCTTACTCTCCAACAACGTTAGTGTGAATAAGTTTCCGTAAACACTACAAGAGTAATTCACCAAATCGAGAATTTTGCGCCATTCGGGTTCGGGGCTTCCCATACATCCAAGCGACCAGTTGTTAACCTTTCCGCTTCCGTATGTATCATTTTGGCTCATTCTGTGTCCATGTGTTCCGAATATCTTTCCATGTTGCTCCTGAACGTGGTCAATATGATTATCTTTATTGCCATCTCTCCAATAATCTATTCTCCCTACCTGATGAAAGTATGGGTAGTGTGAAAACCCATCATAGGTATTGCGCCACTCCCAAACATTAGGGTATTGATTAGGTACTATTATCGCAGTTCCTGTTATCCCCTCAACCGTTACAGGTTCGAGTATCGCGCCAACCAACCCCGCTTTTGTCGTTGCAGGTATCGTTAGTATGCAATTATCCCCGTCAATAGAAGTATAGCAGATGTGAAAAAAGTCTGTAAACAGGTTTGTTATCTCATCGGAGGTGCGCTCAAAGACGAGGTTTAGCGCGTTATGTCCATCGCGCCATGTGTACCCCTTGTCTATTACCGCCTGTCGAATATCGTTATATGATTTATCTTCCATGTTTATTATTTATTTTTCGTAATGAATCATTCTTGCGCTCTAGCTTGACGTTTAATAGGTATATTTGCAACAACAACTTCTCTCTCCGACTTTTGTCCGTTGCATATATATCGTTTTCTGTCGCGCAATC
>CAILDT010000274.1 GCA_903833025.1 uncultured Bacteroidota bacterium
GCTACTGTTTTTAATAATGCTACTGTTTTTAATAATGCTACTGTTTTTTATAATGCTTCTTTTTTTTCATAGTCTTCTTCTTACTTTTGTGCTTCCCCATAAAATCGGCATTCAGTCGGTCTAATAGACCTAATTTACTCGTTTTCTTCTTCAGCAGTTTTTTGAGTTCTTTTCCTTTAAGTACATAATGCGTAAATTGATTATTATCTTGTTTATCGACGTGTAATGTTTTGCCATTATATTCAGATTTTACGGCTTTATTTTGCACTACGTGACCATTAATGGTCTCTTTCTCTTCGCCAAAGGAATACGCGCGTACAAATGGTTTTGGCATCTATATATATATTTATATATATAAATGGAAGGTTATCCAGTGAATAATAAAGGAAAAACCGAAAAAAATAAACGAATCAAGACCGGTTCTTGTCTTTTCCCTTTTAAATACAAGGGTCAAACCTATAATGAATGTTTAGATACGCCGAATGGGAAGATCTGTGCAACAGAAATTAATCCGAAGAATGGAATTATGACTAAATATGGTTATTGCGCTCCCATGGGTTTATCCTCGCCACCTCGCGTAAAAAAGAGCACTGTGAAAAAGGCACCGAAGAAGAAAACGTCGTCTAGTCCTGTAAAAATCAAGACGCCAAGTCCTGTGCCGGTTAAGAAGAAAACTATCAGAATTAAAGTGAAAACAATAAAAAAGAAAGCAAAGACGCCAAGTCCAGTTATAATGAAGGCAAAGACGCCTAGTCCTCCTAAAAGAGAGATAAAAATCAAGAAAACTACTATTAAACGAAAGGTGAACACTAGTAATACTAATTTAAAGCCTATTTCAGTAATAAAAACAATGCCTGTAGCACCTGCACAAAACCGTTGGAATGAATCTTTTATAAAAGTCTTAGAAGAATTAGCCGATATTATGCAAAGACAAGGCGAGCCTTTTAAAGCACGAGCATATCAAAAAGCCCAAGAAACGATAATGACATATGAAGGTGATATTCATAATTTGGCGCAAATTAAAAATCTATCGGGAATTGGCAAAACGATCGAAAGTAAATTAGAAGAATATATGCAGACCGGTACTCTACGTATTCTCGAGCGCGAGCGAAACAATCCTATCAATTTATTGACGCGTGTTTATGGCATTGGACCAAAAAAGGCCGAAGAATTAGTGAAAGACGGTATTAACACGATTAATGATTTACGGGCTCGGCCTGAATTATTGAACGATGTTCAACGGATTGGCTTAAAATATTTTGAAGCAATAGAAACTCGTATTCCCAGAGGAGAGATTGATCAATATAAAACGATATTATCCGCTATTTTTAAAGAAGTAACACCGGCGGGCTCTTTCATGGAAATTGTCGGTTCTTATCGCCGCGGTGCGCAAACCTCTGGTGATATCGATATTATTATCACGAATCAAACAAATGACGCAAATGTCTTGAAAATCTTTATGGATAAGTTAATTAAAGAGAAAATCGTCATTGAAATTTTGAGTCGAGGGAAAACCAAGAGTTTGACCATTGCACAATTACAAGACGGTGTACCGAATAAATATGTGCCGCGACGTGTGGATTTTCTTTATACACCGCCGAGCGAATACGCCTTTGCTTTATTATATTTCACAGGTAGTAAAATATTTAACACGGTACAGCGGGCACACGCTTTGAAACTCGGTTATTCGCTTAATGAACACGGTTTATATCATATGGAAAAAGGTGCAAAAGGTGCAAAAGAAAAAGGTGCAAAAGAAAAAGGTGCAAAAGAAAAAGGTGCAAAAGAAAAAGGTGCAAAAATAGTAGGCGAATTCCCTGATGAAAAATCCATTTTTGACATATTGGGCATGGATTACAAAGAGCCATCCGAGCGTATTGATGGACGGGCGGTAACCCCCCTCACCACACATTTGCCTGCTCCTTCGGTACAAGTGCCTTCGGTACAAGTGCCTACTCCTTCGGTGCCTACTCCTTCGGTGCCTGCTCCGGAGCA
Source organism: uncultured Bacteroidota bacterium (assembly GCA_903833025.1). Classification (GTDB taxonomy): domain Bacteria; phylum Bacteroidota; class Bacteroidia; order 2-12-FULL-35-15; family 2-12-FULL-35-15; genus 2-12-FULL-35-15. Next base: position 1,996 of record CAILDT010000274.1, read on the forward strand.
CATAGCAGTAACTAAGGAAAAAATAAAGCGTAAAACACTTAAAATTAAAAAGAGTGAAAAGATTAATATGCCAGTAGCACATGCACCCGCAGCACAGGCAACCGCAGCACAGGCAACCGCAGCACATGCAACGATCCTAGCCACATTTAAAATGCAAGGCGTATCCGCTTTAAAATCTCTCTCGGAAGATGAATTAAGCCAACTGATTAGAGATGCCAATATAGCTTATTATTGTAATCAACAGCCGCTCATGACCGATAATGAAAATGATGTGTTGCGCGAATATACCCTAGAGAAATTTCCTAAAAACGTCGCTGCACAAGAAGGGCATACTGAATCATTATGCATTACCGATCTAGAAGAAAAGAGTAAGGTCAAATTACCTTATGAAATGTGGTCCATGGATAAAATTAAGCCCGATACAGCGGCCTTGGACAAGTGGAAACAAACTTATAAAGGCCCTTATGTGCTCTCGTGTAAACTAGATGGGGTTAGTGGGCTTTATAGCACAGAAGGCGCAAAGCCGAAACTCTATACCCGCGGCAATGGTCTGGTCGGGCAAGATATCAGTCATTTTTTGCCTTATATGAATTTACCGAAAGCCAAGAATATTACCCTTAGAGGCGAATTTATTGTGTCGAAAGATGTATTCAAGACTAAATATGCAAAGGATTTCGCCAATTCGCGTAATTTTGTGGCCGGTGTTATAAATCAGAAAAAGCCGGATCCTATAAAAGCCGCCGATCTATCTTTTGTCACTTATGAAGTCTTACGGCCGCCATTAAAACCTTCGGAACAAATGCAATTTTTGACCAAGCTGCAGCAAAAAGATAAGAAACCCACTGCCTTTTCAGTGGTACAATATGAAATCACGCCCGATCTAACGAATCAACTTTTATCGGACTTATTGATCAAATGGCGCGCCGAGTATGCGTATGAAATTGATGGGGTGATTTGTATCAATGATGCCCTCTATCCCCGCAAAACCGGCAATCCCGACCATGCTTTCGCCTTTAAAATGGTCTTATCCGATCAAATCGCCGAAGCAAAAGTAGTCGATGTGATTTGGACGGCCAGCAAAGACGGTTATCTTAAACCGCGTGTCCAAATTGAACCCATCAATTTAAGTGGGGTGCGAATCGAATTTGCGACGGGTTTCAATGCGAAATTTATTGAAGAAAACAAGATCGGCATCGGTGCGCTCATTCGCTTGGTCCGGAGCGGCGATGTGATTCCACATATTATTGCCGTCGTGCAACCGGCTCCGCAGCCGCAAATGCCCATCATACCCTATGAATGGAATAGTACACATGTGGATATAATGCTCTTGAATAAAGAGGATGATCTTACGGTAAAAGAAAAGAATATTACGTCGTTTTTCAGCAGTTTAGAAGTGGATGGACTAGGTGCGGGCAATGTGAAGAAAATGATGACAGCCGGCTACAATACGGTGCCGAAAATATTGGCAATGCGCGAAGATGATTTTTTGAAAGTGCAAGGCTTTAAAGAGAAAATGGCAGCAAAAGTCAGAGAGAGTATTTGGATAAGAGTACATGAAGCCTCTTTACCTGAACTGATGCATGCGACGAATATTTTCGGCCGCGGGTTTGGTACGAAGAAATTTAAACTGATCATACAGAAAGAACCGACTATTTTAACAGACACAAATCTCTCTGCAGATGAAAAAATAAAACGTATTGCCCAAGTCGACGGTTTAGCTATGAAGACCGCGGAACAATTTATTAAGCAAGTGCCGGCTTTTATAGCCTTTTTAAATGAAGCGAATTTGTCCAGTAAATTGCAAGGGCAAGGGCAAGGGCAAGTGAATAGCGCTATAGAAAAAGAAAACACAATGGATACATCACACCCTTTGTATGGTAAGCAATATATTATGACCGGTTTTAGGGATAAACCATTGATTGAAAAATTACTTGCAATCGGCGCCGAACAAGGAAGTGCTGTGCGGAAAAATACCTTTGTGGTCTTGGTAAAAGATTTGGGCGAAGAAAACAGTAAGACAAAGGAAGCCAAAACGTTGGGCATACCCGTTATGTCAATTGAGGAGTTTAAAGCAAAATATAAAGTATAATATATTTTTATTGATATATAATATATGTCTGGTCAACCAATAACTACTCCCATGTTAATTCCCCGAAAGATATTATCTGATGGAGAACAAAAAATATTTGACCAATTTGAAAAAAACCCCGCTGAACTAGAAAAACGGTTTAAATGGTGGAGCATGCACGATTTAATGAAACATTTTCATTCAGGCTTAATGACAATAGAAAATGACGCGAATATGTTTTCGTTTGTAATCGATTTAACTGCACCCGAATTAGCTGCGAATTCTTTGCGCAATCCTCAATTATTATCTAGTTTGAATACGGCTATGGCAAATTTAAGCAAGGTAACTAATGAAATCTCAGGTGATTTTACACAATTGAAGGAGGCAAATGCGGCTCAATCAACAAAAATGGTCTTAAATGCAACATCAAGAGGACCAGTGCAAACTGGCGGAGGAAGAAAAAAATATAAAGGAGGCGATGTAAATATAAGTGAAAAATATTCAGCCACCCGATTAAAAATGGAATGTTTAAATGATTTAGCACTCGATCCATTTGGATCACGTGATCGTATTTTTATAGTAGATGGAATTTTACCAGTGGCACCGGATGCATTGAAAAATCAAATATCTGTGCCAGTTGAAGCAGCGACGGCAGCAGCCACAGCAGCCACAGCGGCCGCATCTCCACCCGCCGCTGCTGGGCCTGCCGCTGTTGGGCCTGTTGCGGCCGCTGCCGCTGTACCTCCTGCTGCCATTGGGCTAAAGGGAGGAAGACGTCGAACACGTAGAGCTCGCAAAAGTGGAAAAAAAGCGAAAACCCATCGAAAACAATATCGGCGGCGGTACTAAAGCACAGCACTTTTGGAAAAGTGCCGCAAAACAGCACTTTTGGAAAAGTGCCACAAAACAACACTTTTGGAAAAGTGCCACAAAACACAGAGCAACACTTTTGGAAAAGTGCCACAAAACACAGAGCAACACTTTTGGAAAAGTGCCACA
>CAILDT010000275.1 GCA_903833025.1 uncultured Bacteroidota bacterium
ACATAGAGAAGGTCGGGATGAAGCGGCTGCTCCTCAGAAACCCAAAGCAAATTCAACGATGCAAAAGATCCTCGGCACCTACGACGCCCGCAAATACAAACCCAACTACAAAAAACACCGCCACGCCGCCTGATTTCAAAAATGAGCAGTTGTTCAGTTCTGAAACAATATAATATTGATAATCAATCGAAAAGTGTTCAATTTTATTTTTTGACGATATGCATTTTTGTGAAAAATGATGACCAAAGTTCTTGTGGTGAAGTTCCGAATTCAACGTACTCCCCTTTAGTAACTAACGTCTAAAAACTTAGCCAAAAATGGCAAGACTTTAAGCTGCTGCTACGTAGTTAAGCTGAGGTATAATGACAATATTCTTCAGTTTCAGAGCTGTCAATATTGCTTCGTTTCCCAAAGTTGTAATGTAATATTTATAGGTTTTCCCAATTCGTTTTATCAGGCCGATGACTCGTAATCGTTGGAGTATTCTTGAGAGTTGAAATGGTGTATGTTTTTTGAATCGCTTTTTTAGATCTTTCGATCTGAAGCCGCTGATATTAAATTCACCACTGGTTAAATATACAAGTACATCCTGGTCTGCCTTGTTAAAAAAGTTAAACCCTTTATAGGTTCTGTTGTTCTTCATTTTTGAGGTGGTTATCTTATGAAGTTTTTTTTTACCAACAGAGTTATCCTCAATAGCGGATATAAAGGTCAAATACCTTGTGTTGGCTGCAAGCATTATTTCGGTAAGGGCTGACAAACTGAAAATATTTTTTTTGACAGGAGCTTGTTGTTGCGATGTTGTTCCATCACGGTGTTCTACCGTCCGGTAGTGTTTGAAAAATGAGACATTATTTACTGTCGTCTCTATGCGTAAGATTTTTTGAAACTTGTCGTACATTTTTATGGAAACCGGCCCCATGCTGTGTTTTATCCGGCTGCCTTCCAGCCGGATATTGTAATTATTACCCATTTCCCCTTCATAATTCCCATGTATTTTTTGAGATAAGAAAGTGGCAATATTGGCTGGCTTTACGGTGTGTATGGCGGTGGCTATTAAATCTTCATACAGCGGCTTAAGGTCTTCCTGCTTTTTGAATACAATGTCGGTGGCATACTCCTGCTGCATAATGCTCCAATGGTACGTCTGCTTGAACTCTTTGTATACGGGGCAATACAAATCGGAAAACCATTCCAGCTTTTTGAAAAGTTTGCTCACATCAAGGCTGTTGGAAATCTCCTGAGCCTTTTTAAAATCTGCTATGTAATCGAAAGCATTGTCCAGCATTGTAAATGCGATACCCTGTCTGGTAAGTTCGTTGGCAAGCAGGTTATGTCCGTTGAAATATACCTGTAGTTGAAACGGGCACCAGGTGGGTACCCGTACATAACCAAAACCAATATCGGGATCGTTGAAATAAAAATAATAATGAAGGCATTTGCCTTGTGTGCTTTTTAAAAATGATTTATGCGACACCTTATCATGCCATGGCAGATAGCTTTGGCAGGCTTCCATAGCCGATAAAATATGAATAAGCCCAGTCTTTTTGCCATCAAAATGTTTCTTTACTATATCTTCTTTTCTTGCATTGCTATTTCTTACAAACTCTATTGAAATATTATTGGAAGTTGCCAGTTGCTCCGCATTGGCCCGTATTCTTTCACGGAGCGGATCAGCAAACTTTGTGTAATCAATTATCAGGATATTGTTCCTGAACATATACCCGGTCATGCCTTCCGCATAACAAGCGGTCGGTAATGTACCTTTTAGAACTATCCGGTCATAGCAACTTAACACACCGGATATATTATCTTTGTAGCGATCGGTAAGCAGTTCCAACTTTTTGTTATAAAGTTAGCCATTTCCCTTTTTGGTTCTGGCTTGTCCAGGTTAGGTAAGGGGTTAATAAATTCAATTTTAAAAGAGGCTGGAATAAAATGATATCATGAAAAATCTGGAATTAATTATTGAGAAAAATGACGGAATGTTTTGGGGAAGGATTGAAAACAAAGGGAATTTTATGCCTACAGGCGCTGGCGAAACAACCAATTTGCTGATAAAGGATGTAAAAAGCTGCATTGAAGACTACATTGAAAACGAAGGGAAAGATGATAAATTCTGGTCGAAG
>CAILDT010000276.1 GCA_903833025.1 uncultured Bacteroidota bacterium
ATGAAATATACTCAAGCCAGTAGCAAATATTTTAAATCGGTATCAACGATGCAGTAATGCCGTCAGTGTCGTTCTGCTGAATGCACGATATATACCTGCGACCGTAGGGGCGTATTGCATACGCCCACTTATCGAAAGTTCAATGTTATAGGGCGTATTTTATAAGGGCGTATGCAATACGCCCCTACGAGCCATCAACACAATGTTGTCGTTTCTGCCTAGGAACGATAAATAAAACGTAACTACTCAGGCCAGCAGCAAACCCAAAAAAGTGCTTTTTAACATTGAAGGGCCGGGATGAAGGGATCACCAGCAAAAGCATTCTTGATGGCGGTGAAAATACTCACCGAATTTTTACGCGCAGTGGAGATATAGCCGCGAATGGAAGCGAACTGTTGCGCACCAGCAAAAGTCCGAAATCCCCCAGAAACTTTCTGCTTCACTTTCACCATGCGGATATCCCGCTCGGCAAGATTATTGTCAAACGGTACAGAAGAATCGTACATGAAGGCCAATGTTCCGACTTTATAATCTCTTAAACGAGCTAGAAGATTATAGGCGGCAGTCTGTTTGGGTTTTCCCCGTTTTTTCGTCCCACCCTCCGGCGTCTTTGCTTCTGTGTAAGGATTTTCTGCCAAGCCCTTTTTTACCAGCCCATCATATTGTTGTTCAAATAAAATGAGTTGTTCGGGGCTTAAAGAGTCTTGTTCAGACGGCAAGTCGGCTAGGGTGTTTTTGATGTTGACCAATAAAGTTGCCATCTCGCCCGCCCAGATTTGTTGGAATTGTTTTTCCAGATAATCCAGCTCCCTTAGGTGATGAGCATTGCAAGCAACGTGTTCGCAACCGTCGTAGCTGAAATAAACTTTCCAATGGTCATGTACCAACTTGCCATGAAAATTTTCCAGAATCCCAGCGGCATCCATCGCTTCTTTACCCCGTTTAGCGTGGACTTGATAATCGGTGAGTCTGTCGGTTGAGGCTGAATGTAACCAGTGCAACTTACCTACGACTCGCAAACCGGTTTCATCAGCATGCAAGATTTTCGCGTGTTGCAGTTGCTCTTTAATTGCAGTTCTGGCAGGTTCAATTTTCTGTTCCAATTGTTTGCCCGCATTAAGAATGAAAGCTTCGGAAGGAGCTTGCCCAAACAAATCCTTAAAAATTTGCGCGGTGCGTTCAACAGGAATGAAATGCCCGGTAGTGAAATAAGTGGCGACTGTTTTAACCCCATCACCATATTGCACGGGCTGGCTGACATTTTCCGGAAAATCGCCTTTATTTTCGGTTTGGCATTTAGGACAGACTTTAAGGGTGGCCTGATGTGCTGTGACAATGATTTTCATTGCAGGGATATCAAAAACCTGCCGCTCTTCCACTTTAGACACAGGAACATCTGCCAAAGAAGCCTCGCAGTTTCCGCAACAGTCTTTGTCATGGACTTCAACTTCATCCGGAATTTCAACGGGGTTCAAAGTCGCGCCCTTATGTCCTGGTTGTCCGCCATTCGGTTTCTGCCCCTTTTCGCGCTGGCTGGCAGTACGGTTTTTTTTGTTGTAACCATCGCTTGACGGTGGTTTTGAACTGTTGCTACTATTTTTAGCCGCCTTTGCTTGAAGTTCTTTTATTGCCGCAGCTTGTATTTCTAACTGTTCGGCCAGTACCCTAACTTGTGCTTCGAATTTGTCAAATAACGCCAAAATAGCCTCTTCGCCTTCGGCGAATGCTTTTTGTATTTCTTCATGGCTAGCTATTTGAATGTTCATGGGAATGTATTAGACTCGGGAACTGATTTTTTGGCAAGTCTGAATTAGGCTGAGTAGTTACGTTTAATGCTTACTGCGATGTTTTCATCTTTCAGCTTAATATTGACTAAGAATGGATGATAAAACATGAGCTGTTAGTTCCAATGCAGTCCACTCAGAAAAACGAATTATAAAAAGTCTTTTATTATCAATAAGTAAAAAAATACTAAAAATTTTTATGGGGTGCGGAATGTCGGGTGTAGATACCTATGCTTTGGAAAAGAGGGGTTAGTGGAGATTTTAATGACCTTAAATCAAACCTGCCCACCCACGCCTTTAAACTTCTCAACAAAAGCGGCAATTTTTTGAAAAACACTTTGTTTTTTGCTTAAGTATTGCGGATTAAGCGGGCTCATTTTAGGCAGGATGGCATTGAGCTCAGTGCCGTTTTCACTGGCATACTCACGTTTTAATGACGACCTTAGATAACGCTTAGCGGCTTCTGCATTGAGCTTTTCAGTACTAATTAGTTGTTCTGCTTCACGTTGTTGTTCAGTTTGAGCAAAGCTAAAGAAAGCCTCAATAATGCTGGCTTTGTCGAGAATGTTGTCCAAGTTGGTTTGGTTAATAAAATCTACAAGCAAACTTTCTTTAGCACGATTGCCAATGCTGGCACGAATTAAACGGCGCACTTC
>CAILDT010000277.1 GCA_903833025.1 uncultured Bacteroidota bacterium
AATAAAATTCAAGGAAATTAAAGAAACATTTAGAAAAAATCCGAAATTCAAAGGGTTAAAAAAATATAAAGATAAATATACGGCATTTCTTAAACAACATTTTAATGCTGATGAAGTACCTAAATTGGTTCACCAAATTAAAAATGATTATTATAGTTATGTTAACGATGAATGGTTTAAACAAAATGATATTGAAAAGAATGCCAATTACTATGTACAATTCGATAGTTTTCGTATTGTTCAAGAACAGGTTTATTACAAACTCATCGATTATGTTGAAAAATTTGTTAAAGAAAATCCCAAATCACCCAAAGCTATCGCCATTGGCAACGTCTATAAATCATTGACCAACAACACTACAACACAAACATTAAAGCATGTACCTGCTGTAATTAATGAATTAAATCAATATATAGAAAATGAAGATATGTATGGCTTGCTCGCCGCAGTCAATTCAAATGAGACGATTGCTTGGTGTTCGCCGATTCAATGGACCTTGCGACCAGATGAGAAAAATGTAAAACAATATATTAGTCATTTAGATACAGGTCGTTTAGGTATATATGATTATACAATTTATGTTGATATGCCGGCAGATGATAAGGACGTAAAACAATATAAGCATTTAGTGCGAAGGGAATATTTGCATTATATTGGCGAAGTATTTAAAGTCTTATTGGGTTCCAGTAAAGCCGCCAAATATAATCCACAAGACATAATAGATGTGGAAATGAGCATAATTATAGCTTCAGGTTGTGATGGAGATATGAAAAACAATCCCGATTTTTATAACAAAATTAGTGCTCACGATTTAGAGACGAAATGCGAATTTGATTGGACCACATTTACCAAGAAACTGGGCTATAAAGAAGCACCTAAAAATATTGTTATTAGTGATTTAAATTCGATTAAATGCATTGTACAACTATTTAAAGAAAATTGGAACACGCCAAAATGGCAAACCTATTGGCTCTTTATCCAGTTTAAACAAATGATCCGTTTTGAAGATTCAATGCGGCATATTCATTATAATTTCTACAATAAATTCTTAGAAGGTCAGCCGGTGCAAATGCCCTCCAAGATTTACCCCATATTTGGTATATCTCTTCTATTTAACACCTTCTTATCAGAACAATATATAGAGCATAATTATAATCCTCTTTATGTCAATTATGTAAAGCATTTAGTAGACGATTTAAAGGAAGTGTTTATTCAAAAAATTAGAATGAATGATTGGTTATCACCTTCTACGAAAAAGGTTGCTTTAGAGAAATTAAAGAAATTAGAAATTTTTGTAGGGAAACCGAAAAATTTAAGATATGACCCTTTATTAGCATATGTAGCCAATGATCCTTTGCATAATATCGGATTACTTTTGAACTGGAAACATAAAAAAAACATTGCTTTAGAAGGAAAAGGCATCATTGATATACCAGATTTCGACTGGAGTGTGTTTAAAATCACCGGCACCCAATGTTATATAGTTAACGCGTATTACCGTCCGGATAGTAACTCTATTTATGTGCCTTTAGCCTATTTGCAAAAACCTTTTATTGATTTGGAAGAAAGAGGTTTAGAGTATAATTCGGTATATATCGGTTATACGCTGGGACACGAATTATCACATTCTTTAGACGAAAGTGGAAGTAAATTTGATGCGGATGGAAATTTGAATAATTGGTGGACTGATGCCGATCGAAAAATATTTGATAGTAAGATGAAAGACATTATTAAGCAATATGAAGTATTTGCAGCGAGAGATGGAATTAAATTTGATGCTACCATGAGTGTCGGCGAGGATTTAGCAGATATTTCGGGTTTAGCATTAGTTGAATCTTATTTATTAGATAATCAAGTTATTAACGATGAAACGACAATGTTGAAGAAAATGAATTTAGCGAAATTTTATATGAATTTCGCCATTCAAGGAAAACAGAAAATATACAAAAAAGCGATAAAGGCTCAATTAAAAATGAATCCGCATCCTTTAGAAAAATATAGATGTAATTGTCCATTGGCACGTTTAGAATTATTTAAGACAATTTATGGAATTAAAAAAGGGGATGGGATGTGGTGGAAAAGTGATACTATTTGGTAATTATGATTTATTATTATGTTTAGCTATTTTCAAAAAAATAACCATTTTTTTAATATTTTTTTGTTTCATATATATATAAATGCCTAAAACACATCGTCGTAAGCAAATCAAGCGCGTACGCGTCAAGACCGCACGTAAGCAAGTAGTTAAAGTAGCCCACAATGCCGCTGCCGCTGCCGCCGGACGGGCTGCAGCCACTGCCGCATCTGCTTCCCGAACAATGGGTAAAACATTCTCTAAGAGTATGCAACGTGGTCTTCAACGAACCCTCCAACGCGGGCTTCAACGAACCCTCCAACGCGGTATGTCCAAGGGCATGCAAAAGGGTAAGTCCAAGGAACGTAGCCGTGGCCGTGGTCGTCAGTAGATATTTTTCTATATCATAAAATAATAATCATTTGATTTTATTATTTTATTAATGTATTATTTTTATTATCGAGCATACATTAACGCCGCATTACCTGACGTAAAAGTCAAGACATTGAATCTCTCTTCCATCACATATAAATCATAATTATAATCATACACACGCCAACTGGGTTTATTAACTCCAATCACTTCGCCAGTCAATTGATTACAAACTGTAAATACTTGTGCGGATGCATCTAATGGCGGTTGAAAAGTACTGAATTCAAATTGGATATTCTTAAATTTACTCAAATTAATTGCCCCACTCGGCTGAAAGTCGAACGGGTTCGTATTCAAATTAAAGTTGTAACAATAGAGACCATCCGGTGAATTACCACTGGAACGCGCATATTTTTCCACATAATTAAAGACATCCGCTTCAAATTCATTCTCTCTATATTTCCCATCTAAGAGCAGCGCCCAAGTTTGCATAATATTCTTTTGATTGGCGGGACTATATTGTCCAGTGACATAAATATTCGACGGTGAATTTGATTGACCCAAAAAACATCCGATACCGGATGGATCGATCGCCGGTGTATATGGTCCATTAGCGCAAGGTATCGATAAGGTCGCAAAGCCATTATTCTGTGAAGGATATTGCAAATCATACGGTAAATAATCATAAGGCCAATTACTGTAATTCGACCATTCATTTCGCATATAAGCATCACTGCGCTGAAAATACCACATCCAATTGGCGACCATACTTAGACTATCGAGAGATACGCGACTTGATCCAGTCACATTCGGAAAACTATATTCATAAACTTCTTTCACTAAATAAGTCTGGTCTTGTGAGGCAAAGACCTGCATTTCATCTTCCGACAGAAAAGCATACGTGCTTATTAAATGTACGTCAGCGGCCCAATTCGTCCGTTTATCCGCATTCGTATAATCTAATTGTACATTAGGCGGCGGCTGTAAAAATTGAGAAAATTGGAATAAAGGTTCCGTCTGATTCGCCTGCTGATAATTCATATCTGGTGTTGATACATCTCTCACGACATATAATTCATTGATTGGTCGAATGGTTATATCAATATAGAGTTCATTGTATTGTAAGCTGATTAAAGGGAAGGCCATTTTCGCCGCGAGCGTGAACCACACATTTAATGGTATATAAATATTACGGGCTCGAATAGATGGCTCCGGACCCAGATCAGAACCATCGTAATAAGCATTGGGATATACATTTGTACGTGTGCCGGAATTCGCCGGATCATTCAATTCGGGTACATTACCCGTCATATTATAGTACAAATGTTTCTTGGTTTCACGAAAATCACGCTCGATTAAATTTTGCAAATATTGGCCGGAAAACTTTTGAATGATTTGACCGCCGACAGTAAATCGAACTTCAGTGATCATTTGCGAGCCTAAATTTTTAATCCATTTAAATTCATATGGTCGCCATTGACCGCGGCTAATACAGTCTGGCGGCAGAATGGGACTCCATATATTCGGCAACGAGACGACTAAATAAGTATCCATTAGTAATTCGGCATAACGAGAGATTTTAAACTTGAATTGTGAGGATTCATTTAAGCGCAGTGTTCGCAAGCCTTCAAAATCTGTGCGAAATTTCTGTAAGCCAAAATTCGTATATTTAGCATATTTACATTTAAACAGAGTCTTGGATGGATTGCCATTTAAGAAAATATTCTGATTTCCATAGGAAATTAGATTTAATAAACCGCCTGCCATATCTTTGT
>CAILDT010000278.1 GCA_903833025.1 uncultured Bacteroidota bacterium
TCATTCATTTTTGCTAACGCACAGGTAAACACACATTCGCTGTCATTCGATTATGTGGATGATTATGTGGATGTGCCTAACAATGCGGCATTAAACCCTACTACTTCCATAACAATTCAGGCGTGGATAAAAGCCAATGCGTGGGGTACTAATGTGTACGACAATTATATTGTCGGAAAAGATGATTGGGCTACATCATCAGCTGGCTATGCATTACGTGCTGGTGCAGGTGGCGAACTTTCTTTTAACTTTGCAATTTCTGGAGGAGTGTGGCAGGAAGTTATTTCTTCAACAATGATGAGTACCGGCGTATGGCACAATGTTGCAGCCACTTTCGATGGCACTACACAAAAGATTTACATTGATGGCGTACTCGCAGGAACTGCAAGTTATACAGGTACAATAGTTACTTCAACCTACGATTTAAATATTGGAGCTGTGCCTTATTTGATACAAGGAAGTCGTTTGTTTAACGGAAACATAGACCAGGTAATGGTTTGGAATACTGCACTAACATTGGCACAAATAAATCAATATAAAAACTGTCCGCCAACAAGTGCTGTTGCGGGCTTAGTAGGTTTCTGGAATTTAGAAGAAGGCACCGGAACCACCACTGCCGACCAAAGCGGAAATGCACTAACAGCAACATTAATGAACGGTGTAGCGTGGAGTACAACTGTACAAGCGTTTACTTGCAGCGGTGCGGGAATAGCGGAAATGAACGTCGAAGCGTTTTCCATTTATCCAAATCCATCTACAGGCAATGCCACCATAGTTTTTAATAAGCCAGTAAATAAAGGTGTTGTACAACTTTATAATACACTTGGCGAAAAATGTTTTGAGCAAAATATTTCTTCTGTATCCTCCATAGAAATAAATTTTACATCCATTTCTTCCGGAATATATTTCCTAAAAATAAATGCTGATAATAAACAATCGGTGCAGAAACTTATTATTCAATAAACCCACCTTTATTAAAAATAGTTATTTGCCAAAATACGGAGGGTATCAAAAATTAGTTTTTGATGCCCTCTATATTTTCGAGAGGCACAAAACCGAAGTTTTGATGGCAAAAAAATTATCGAGAGGCATAAAACCGAAGTTTTGACGACCAAAATATTATCGAGAGGCTCAAAACCGAAGTTTTGACGACCAAAATATTATCGAGAGGCATAAAACTGAAGTTTTGATGGCAAAAATATTATCGAGAGGCACAAAACCGAAGTTTTGATGGCAAAAATATTATCGAAAGGCATCTTTTCGAAAAAAGCATTAAATCTAAGCCCGTAAGTAGCACCTAACCCCTCACAAAGTAGTTTCTAATATTTTTTGCCGTTCGTGCAATCTAAGGCATCTAATTGTAAATAATATAGAAAGCCATAAAAATTAGGAGCATCAACATCGCATTTCATCGCAACATTGTACCCGCCCACACGCGGTATCTTTTTTTCTTTCACTAATTGCCTGCGGCGCAAAGGCAAAAAAAGGATACTTCGCGCGGGTCGGGGCTAAAAAGCAAGTTTATCGCTTTTGGCAACAGTAGCAACTAACATTATACTTCTTTCGTAATTCAGTTCTGATATGGAGGCATCACGTCATTGCGAGGGCTTTTCGCCCGA
>CAILDT010000279.1 GCA_903833025.1 uncultured Bacteroidota bacterium
CTGAACCACCCGAATTTGTTATCGAAGCCGACATTGTAGTATAAATTGTATTTACCTGATTAAAATTAGGACCCGTTAAATCAAAAGTATAACCAGTTAAATCGAACGTCTGGTTATACACACCAGCCACTCCTCCAACGCAGGCAGGCACAGTAACAGCAATGGAAAACGGAATACCACTCGCAGAAACGGCGCAAGGAATAGTGTAAACAAAATCAGTAGCGTGTTGAATTTTACTTGATATTTTATAATTCACCGCACCCGATTTTATAATTACTTTTCGCAGTTGAACATTTGGTAAGTTGTAAGTTGTAGGTGTTGGGGGTGGCAGTGGTATCGCTTGTCCTTGATTCAAAGTAGCAGTAATTCCAGAAAAAGCTTGATGCAGAGTGGTGTCAGGAATCTTAAAAAGCGTATCCATTGTTAACGCATAAATGTTGTTGTTGTAAACAATTTTCATTGAACTATCCGCATTTACGCGCAAAATAGAATCGGGCAATAAATTATTAATATCCATTGTAGCATTCACCAGCGGGGCTAAAAGCTCTGTATCCCAAAATGGTTTATCAGTAGATTTGCGACAAGCAAAAAACAATGTGGTAGTTAATACTAATGCTGCAATACTTATTTTTTTCATTATTTATGCTTGCTAAGACTAATTTTAAGAGCATAAAAATAGGTATTTAATTTCACTTCTCTTAAAAAGAAAATGTTGAAAAATAATTTTTAAAACCTTTCTGATATGAAATTATAAAGTATTTTTGCTCAAATTAATTTTATTTCAAAACCAATGTTCAAAAAGCTTTTTATTATCTCTTGGATTTTCACTTCTTTAGGAATGTTTTTTCTTTCCTATTTATGGCACGGCTTTGTGCTTTCTGATTTCGACAAAAACGGGACACCATCAGGGTTAAACCTATTTTATAAACTTACATTGTATTTGATAATAGGTTTTGTGATTGCAAATGCAATAAATTTAAAATTTATAAACAAGCCACCATTAAAGTTTATGCCATTAGCAAAAGGGCTTATAGTAGGTGTGATATGCGGAATTTTGGTGTTTTTAATTTCAACGATAAAAGGAATGGCATTTAATGTTTCCCTCACCAAAAAAGATTTATTTCTTAATTTTTTCTGGCAAGTATTTGAACAAGCAACGGGTGGAATAATTGTGGGCTTTGCTCACAATTTAATTTTCGACCCAGATATGGAGGAAGAATAACTGCCAATAATTATCTATGTTTAAAAATCGCTTTTTTGCTTCTTGGCTTTTCTCTTCTGTTGGAATGTTTCTGCTGTCATACGTTTGGCACGGCATCATTCTAAGCGACTTTTCGGGCTTAACATTTCCCAAACGACTCTTTTTTCTGCTTGCTGCTGTAGTTTATTTAATTATTGGATATGCAGTAACCAAATGTTTTAGCATTCCTTATTTAGCAAATAAATATAAAAAGAAACCCTTACATAAAGGGTTTTGGGCTGGTGCCATTTGTGGCTTCACTATTTTTTTAATTACAACTATTGTTGGAGTTTCTTTCAATACTACTTATACTTTTAAGCATTTGTTGTATGATGCCGTTTGGCAAACAATTGAACAAGGTATTGGAGGGGTAATTGTGGCTCTTGCTCATATCTTTGTTTACGAGCCCGATATTGATTAATAATTGTATTTAGTTCCCCAAAGCTTCTTTAAGTATTCTCTCATTTCCTTTTCTCGCGCATTATTTCCTGGCTCATAAAACTTCATTCCATTTATGCTTTCAGGTAAATAATCCTGATGAATAAAATTGTTTTCAAAACCGTGTGCATATTTATAATTTTCACCATATCCAATGTCCTTCATTAATTTAGTCGGGGCATTGCGAAGATGCAACGGCACAGGCAAATCGCCACTATTACGAACCGCTTCCAAAGCACTTTCTATAGCTTTATAAGCGGCATTACTTTTTGCAGAAGTAGCTAAATAAGTAACTGCTTGCGATAATATTATTCTTGATTCGGGATACCCGATAACATTAACTGCCTGAAAACAATTGTTGGCGATTACCAATGCTGTAGGGTTAGCATTTCCAACATCTTCAGAAGCAAGTATCACTAATCTGCGGGCAATAAAAAGTGGGTCTTCGCCTCCTTCAATCATTCGAGCAAGCCAATAAACAGCAGCATTAGGGTCGCTGCCGCGAATAGATTTAATAAATGCTGAAATTATATCATAATGATTTTCGCCTGCCTTATCATAAATAGCAATGTTTTGCTGAACAATGGTTGCAACCTTTTCATTTGTTATTTCAATAGTTTCGCCTCCCATGGTATTTACTACTAACTCAAAAATGTTTAACAGTTTTCTTCCGTCTCCACCCGAAAGCCTTAATAATGCCTCATTTTCAGTAATGATGATGTTTTTTGTTTTTAAATAGCTGTCCGTTTTAATAGCTAAATCAAGCATTGCGAGCAAATCATCTTTATCAAGGTGTTTTAAAATATAAACCTGACAACGCGATAAAAGTGCAGAAATAACTTCAAAAGAAGGGTTTTCGGTAGTTGCTCCAATTAATGTTACCGTGCCTTTTTCTACTGCACCTAATAAAGAATCTTGTTGAGATTTACTGAAACGGTGAATTTCGTCAATAAATAAAATAGGATTGTTTTGCTGAAACATACCATTTCCTTTTGCTTTATCTATCACCTCCCGAATATCTTTAACGCCCGAATTGATTGCACTTAAAGCATAAAACGGACGCTTCAACTGATGAGCAATAATATTAGCAAGCGTAGTTTTCCCCACTCCTGGCGGTCCCCAAAGAATGATAGAAGGCAATAAATTGGACGCAATAGCATTTCGCAAAATAGCACCTTCGCCTACAATATGTTTTTGACCGATGTAATTGTCCAAACTTGTCGGACGCATTCTTTCAGCCAGCGGAACAGTGTTTTGCATTATATTTTCATTCCACCTTTCACCCAACACTCAATTTTTGCGATGGTAGCATCATCCAATTTTGCTGCTCGAGCAGGCATTTTTGCATATCCAGGACTCCACTTCACTACACCTACTAAGTCGCCATTAGCACCTGCTCTTTTAACGTCATTTACATCACCCAAATTATATCCGCCTTTCCCTCCTTCGCCGTGACATTTTAAACAATTATTTGCCATAATTAATTTAATGTCGTTGGCATAAGTAGGTTCCGGATTACCACAATCCATTTTTGGTTTTGTGGTTTCTGTTGGTTTGGTTGATGTTGTATCAGCCGGTTTTGATGATTTGCAGGCAACAAACATTGTTGTTATTACTGCCATTGTTAAAATTGTTTTTTTCATTATTTTAGATTTATTTTATTATTTATTTTCATTGGTAAATCGGTATATCTTCACATCAATTAATCATTTTCCTTCCGGTCGTTTATGTTTCCATCTTTTATGGCTCCACAGCCAATATTCAGGTTTCTCTATAATATCCTTTTCTAACAGTTGGGTACATTTTTCAATAATAAAGCCATAGGGTGTTTCCTGCGGATTAGCTGTTACATCGGTTAGCTCCAAACAATAATGTCCTCGCTTAATTTTCTGAATAGAACCAAATATAACAGGTGAATTATAATCCTTCGCAAATTTTTCTATCCCATATTGCACTCCTGTATCTTGATTTAAAAACCGCATCCAATAGGCAGCTTTAGGGTTAGATGGCGATTGGTCGATACCGAATATTAAACCAGTTAGTTTATCTTTATTATCATCCAAAAACCGTTTTACTGATTTTGTGGATAGCAACGTAAGTCCAAATCTCCCCCTTGTATATTGCATTTTATTATCAAAATACTTATTGGAAAGCGGTTTGTAAATCCCGACTCCTTTATGTTTTATACGTTTGCTGATACCCACAGCAAGGAGTTCCCAGTTATTGAAATGCCCACCAGCAAACATCACGCTTCGTTGCTCATCGTAATATTTATTGGCTACTTCGGGGTTAGCGCAAGTAAACCGTTTCATTATTTGTTTTTCAGAAATGGTAAAACATTTTATACTTTCTACTATCAAATCGCAAAAATGTTTGTAAAACTTTCTGCAAATTTCTTTGTGTTGCTCGTTCGTCATTTCGGGGAACGACTTTTGTATGTTACCCAGTATTACCTTTTTTCGATACCCTGCTATGTAATAAAATATAACATAAAGAGTATTGGAAACACCATATAATACAGGGAAAGGAAGCAACGAAATAGGAATAATTACAAGATAGTAAAGCAACACATTCAGCACAATCATAATAAATAAATCAGTAAATATTTTTTTTTACAAAGATAAAGGTATAGTTTTACAATGAAATTAAAAGTTAAAAAATCAATAAAATAAATAATTAATAAAAAAACCACAACTATGAAAAGAATTAATTGGCTTACTTCATCAGTATTAATGCTAAGTTTATGTGCATTTACCAACTCATTTTCGCAAACAACAAAAAAAACGGATACGAAGAAAGAATCCACCAAAAAGGAAACCGTAAAACCTGAACCTAAAAAATCAGAACCTAAAAAGGCAGACAAATCCAAGTTTTTGGAGAACAGAAAATTCTCTGTTCAGTTTTACGAAATAAAACCAACTGGCAGAGGAAAAGCAGTGGAAAGTACTGTTACCACTAAAACAGGCAAAATAGAATCGCAATTGATGAAAGATAAATTAGAATTAGATGATGCTAATTTCTCGGTGCTTTTAGATTCTACTTATATGGAAGACGAAACCGAAATGCACTTAGTGAAATTGGAAGCGTATGTAGAAAACAAAAAAGACGAAACAAAATGGGAAGCTACCATTTTGAATTACGACATTGATGGAACAGTAGTGCAGAAGAAAGGCAATGTAGATAAAAAGAAATTTGAATTTTCGGGGAC
>CAILDT010000280.1 GCA_903833025.1 uncultured Bacteroidota bacterium
ATAGAAAAACCTATATCTTCCATAGATGTAACAGATCTAATATCGGTGAAATCTACTGAAGATGAATTAAAAAATAAAAATATCCAATGCTAATTTATAGTATAAAATGTATAAATATTTAGTAGAATTTTTAGGAACCACCTTTTTTGTTTATATTATTTTAGCTACTGGAAATCCATTGGCGATTGGTGCTGCGTTAGCATTAGCTATTCTTTTAACCTCGAATATTTCAGGAGGACACATTAACCCCGCGGTTTCCATTGTTATGGCTTCTGCAGGAAAAATTCCTGTTGCCGACTTGATCCCTTATATTTTAGCACAAGTATTTGGTGGTCTAGTTGCACTCGAGATATATAAACGATTTAAGATTTAACCTCATCATCTAACAATACATAATCGATTACATATTCCATAACCTTGTTATATTCTCGTAACAATTCGTAACATTCTTCTTTACTTAGTTTTTCTACAAATTCTTGTTGATTATCATTTAAAATTCGCATATTTCGGATGCTATCGATTATACTATAAAAAGATTTGCGGTCTGGCATTATCATATAGTTTCCCTAGATTAAATCATTTCAAAAAATATTTTACTGTAATTATGCAGTAAAATAGTATAGTGATTATAATTTTACAGTACTATTTCGTTTTTTGTATCATACGAAAAACAACGAATAGTGCAACTACCGAAATAGAACCAACATAAAATTGTGTAACCCTATCCATTTTAGGTTGTTTTGATTCTTTTTTCTCAGTTTTGGGTAAATCAGCCCAAGAATCTACATAGACATTATCATCGGTTTTACTTTCGAGAACCAAATATTGATCCCTCTTTTTTTTAATAATAACAGGTATTTCTTTATCAGAATTGCCAGTCGATTGTTGAAATTCGCCGTTATTATAATATGGTTTTACCTTAGTTAAATCGTTGCGACCTTCTTTTAAACAAGGACATTGTTTTACACTTGGTAATGGACGATTAGCTAAAGCCAAAGTACCGCTATCCACATTAGCATAACCCTCGATTAATTCATTAATTTTATTATAGTCATCATAATTCAATGCGGATTGTGACATTAATACTTATAATAGATATCGATTTTTTTTAAGGGAACAAAAAATTGATTTACACCTTTTCTCATTTAAAACGCCTAAGAACGGCAATGCGTAGCAAAGCCGTTCAAGGTTGAGACCCTACGGGTCTCTGACCGATTTTTTATATTTTTTATGGAATAAATATAAAGATTGTTTTTTATCTTATATAGTAAATGAACTTACTTGAAATTGAAAATAAACTGCTAAAAGAAGAAAATGACAAATTAAAAAAACAATTGGAAAATTACACCAATTCTCGTAAGAGTTATTATGAAAAAAATAAAGAAACTGTCAATGAAAAAGCAACCTTACGAATGAAAAAATTAGCGGAAGAAAATCCTGATAAACTCAAAGAATACAGAAAACAGTATTATTTGAAACAAAAGGAAAAAAAACAATTGTTGTAAACACAACCAGGAAATATTTAGGCATTTCTTTTTCAAGAATTAATCATTTCTTGAAAAAGAATATAAAAGAATTTTCTCATTATAGTTTATAATGGTGAAAAAGAAAAAAGAGACCTTCCAGCAATTTAGAAACGATGACAAGTCTGCTTACAAAACCTTCAAAATACCACTCAAATCTATCTTGCGAGACCGTGCTACCATACAACCGGTTCTTAATGATTTGGTTTATGACATCAATAATTTAGTCATTCATTCCTTCCGATGTGTAACAAGAACCAGTCGACGGCTGATGAATGTCCAATAAAAACTTGCGGGGGGTCGAAGCTGCGGCATCCACCAGCAGAGGGCCATAAAACGACTGCTGCTGCTGCTACCATCATCACCAC
>CAILDT010000281.1 GCA_903833025.1 uncultured Bacteroidota bacterium
TTATTAATAGGATATTATTTACTGATTTTAATTCATCATCCAACGTACTTATTTCAACATTTGTGTTGCCAACTACTTTTATTTTTTCTGCCACTTCCGAATTATCTGCTTCGCTAATTTGTTTTAAGGAGGAAGAATAATTATTGGCAGTGATTGATAAATTACCCGTTCCTTTTTTATCTCCTAATGCAATTTGTCTTTTAATAATCCCTTCGCCCAATTGGTCAATGTAAGTTGGGTTTGGTTCAAAATAAATAATTTTAGCATCGGGAAAGTTTTGTTTGAAATACAAAGCGGTTCCACCATCAGCACCACCTACATCTATTATATGATAATTGCCAAATGTTTTTTTATTTAGTTTTAAATAAATAATTTTTACGATAGAATTAAGATGGGGCGAGCCATCGAATAAAATTACATCACGAATATAGGTTTTAAGTTTAGCATTATACCTTACAGGAAGTAAATATAATTTGGCAATCAGTTCAACTAGTTTTTTCAAAGTTTAATGTTTTAGAAATATAAATGATGATAAAAAATGAAATATCTGAGAAGCAAAAGTAGCATTAAAGCAAACGTGATAAACAAAATAATAAATTGCTTCATAAAAAAACTCTAAATTTGACGGCAATTAAAAAAACAATGGCAATTAATAATATTAGCGTATATAAATATTTGGTGAAAGAAAAGCTACGGAAATACGTTCATCCTAATATTTATAAAAAGGCGATTGAGATTTTTGAAGAAAGGAAAAAATTTTACACCAGGTTTTTAACGGCAAACGATTTAGTGTTTGATGTGGGGGCTAATATGGGAAACAGAGTGGAGGTATTTCTTAGTCTTAAAAATAAAGTTGTTGCTGTGGAACCCCAAGATTATTGTAATAGTTTTTTGAAATTGAAATTTTCCAACTCCATCAAACTTGTAAAATGCGCGTTAGGTTCAAAAAAAGAAACATCATTAATGTACATAAATTCTAAAGCAACTACAATTTCATCTTTATCAAAAGAATGGATAGAAGGAGTGAAAAATGGGAGGTTTAAAAACCACGAATGGAATGAGACACAACAAGTGGAAGTAGATACTTTAGATAACTTGATAAAGCAATTTGGAGTACCTAAATTTATAAAGATAGATGTGGAAGGGTTTGAAATAGAGGTGTTGAAAGGGCTGTCTCACGCTGTTCAAATTATTTCTTTTGAATATACTATTCCTGAACAAAAAGAAAATGTGTTTTTGTGTTTGAACCAATTAAATGCTATTTCCCAAAATTATGTTTTTAACTTTTCAATGGACGAAAGCAATGAATTCGTTCTGTCGAAATGGTTAAATTATGATGAGTTTATTATTTCCATAAAATCCAATGAGAATCATTTAGGTGGATTTGGTGATATTTATGCTTCTCAAAAACCTTTAAATTAAATTATTATTTACTCCAAAATCTCCATAATAACCCCATCGTTTAATCAGGGAGATTACATTGAAGAATGTATATTGTCGGTTATTAGCCAGCAATACCCCAATGTGGAACATATTATTATAGATGGCGGAAGTACGGATGATACCGTAGATATTATAAAAAGATATGAGCGGCACATTACTTATTGGGTAAGCGAAAATGATAGCGGACAAAGTGCTGCAATAAATAAAGGACTGAAAATAGCTACTGGAGATATAGTTACGTGGCTCAATAGTGATGATGTATATACCAAAGACACGTTGCTGCGTGTAAATAAACTTTTTAATGAGCATAAAAATAAAGCATTGATACACGGCAATTCTCTTTTGTTTGGCCATAAAATAAAAGAGAAACTTATTGCACTACCAAAAAATGATATAAAGGAAAGATACCTTGGGTACATACCGTTTCCGCAACCTTCCTCATTTTTTAGAAAAGAAATAATACAAAAAATTGGGTTACTTGATGAAAGTTTGCATTACGGAATGGATTACGATTTATTGGTTAGAATTGCATTAAATTATGAAATTTTGAGAGTGGATGATTTGTTTTCTAAATACAGATTGCATTCCGAAAGCAAAACAAAAAATAGTATTGAGTTTGCCAAAGAGTGGAGCATTGTGTTCAGTAAATTATTACGCTCTATGCCAGATACCAAATGGATGCGCGACTCACTAAAAAAAATAAACCTCTATAATGAAGGCGAGGATACGTACCGGGCGTTGATGCCTGTTAAAAACTTTACGCTGTCCTATTTATATTTTTTGAATGTGCAAATGCACTATTATTACGATTCGCTTGATTTAAAAAAGGCATCAGAAATAGCATCGTTGATTAGAGAAACTGACGAAACATTTTATAAAAATGAAAAAGTGAAAGGAGTGTTTTCAAAAGCCAACTATTTACACCCTGCTGTTATTTCTATTCTTCGTAATTTTACACGAAAGTAATTTACAATGCCGTATTTCAGTGTAATTATTCCTACTTACAATCGAGCAAATTTAATTGAACGCACTGTTAAATCTGTCCTTGCGCAATTGTGTACCGATTTCGAAATAATTATTATTGATGATGGAAGCACTGACAACACAAGCGAAATAATAGCAGCAATTAATTCGGATAAAATAAAGTATATAAAAAAACAAAACGAAGAGCGTGCTGTTGCAAGAAACACAGGCATTAAATTAGCTATTGGCAAGTACATTACTTTTTTAGATTCGGATGATTTGTTTGAACCCAACCATTTACAAATTGCTAAAGAGGTGCTGGAACTTAAAAACTGTCCTACTATATTGCATACCCGTTATACTATTATAACATCAAATGGAGAATTAGTAGAAACAAAAAAACTGTTGGATGATAATTTGAATAGAAAACTAATAGAAGGAAATTTTATGAGTTGCCACGGTGTATTTTTATTAAACGAAATAGCGAAAGAAAATTTATTTAATGAAGATAGAATATTATCAGCCCTCGAAGATTGGGAATTATGGCTACGATTAGCAAGTAAGTATAAAATAGAATACAGCAATAAAATAACATCATCAA
>CAILDT010000282.1 GCA_903833025.1 uncultured Bacteroidota bacterium
CCTCCAACTGACACCAAAGCAAATGTTTTTACTGCTGTTGCTCCTCCAACTGACACCAAAGCAAATGTTTTTACTACTGTTGCTCCTCCAACTGACACCAAAGCAAATGTTTTTACTGCTGTTGCTCCTTCGTATGACAGCAAAGCAAAATTTCATTCTTTAAGTGCGAAATTATTAAGAGTAAAAAACGATAATCCGCTCGCCCCCCGTTAATCGTATCATATTCGCTACATCCAATTTAACTAGCTTATCATCTAACACACAAAAAACAAAAAACTCTTTACAAATAAATGTAAAGAGTTTTTTTATGAATATATTTTTCATCATTTATCGGTTGGTTAGGTTACCTTTGTGGCTTATTAAAACTATGAAATTGTGGGATTCGAAAAATTAAATTTAAGTAAAGCATTAATAAGTTCGCTGGATGATTTGGGGTATATTGAACCAACGCCGATTCAGGTGATGGCGTTTCCTATAATTATGTCGGGCAAGGATGTGATTGGAATTGCGCAGACAGGTACAGGGAAAACGTTTGTAACAACTGGTGTATAACGGCAGGATTTTTTTGTGAATATTTTACCATTGTTAACTTTAAACTTTTTAATTGCAACATTATCTCCTCCCTAATTTACCGCTTACGCAGAAAAACATACCGCTTACGATAAAAAACCTACCGTTTAATCTTTCCTGTTTTTTTGTATTGTATAATTGCAGAACTTTGCCTCGGGTAAAGAGCCAATATTAATAAATCATAAAGTTGTAATTTTAATTTTCTCATTTAAAATAGATTTAGTAGGTTTGCTCCCCGAAAAAAAAAGTAATCATAAATAGAACAATAAATAATAGTAAAATAATTTAAACCAAAAAACAAAAAGAATATGAGTAATCAAAAAACAACATCGGGCGGATTTAATTTTATGTCTGCATTAGTAGCAATTATTGTAGCTATCGCTATGGGTATCATCATCTATATGTTTATATTAGGTGCAGCTGGTAACTTTGATGCGGAAGGACATCCGAAACCAGGCAATTATTTAGGGATGATGTACAAAGGAGGATTTATTGTACCTTTATTAATAGGTATCCTTATTATAGTAGTAACATTTTCTATAGAGCGTATAATTACTATTGCTCGTGCAAAAGGAAAAGGAAACACTACTACTTTTATTAAAAACATAAAAGCAATGATTGCTTCTAATCAATATGATGATGCTATTGCAGCTTGCGATAAACAACAAGGTTCGTTAGCAAATGTGGTTCGTGCTGGTGTTAGCAAATTGAAATCTATTCATCACGATGGTGGGATGGATAAAGAAACAAAAGTAGCATCTCTTCAAAAAGAAATAGAAGAAGCAACAGCGTTGGAGTTACCAATGTTATCAAAAAACTTAGTAATCATTTCTACTTGTGCTTCCATCGCTACACTTTGGGGGTTAATTGGAACAGTATTAGGTATGATTCGTTCATTTGCTGCCTTAGCTGCTGCAGGTGCGCCTGATACAAACGCATTATCTCAAGGTATCTCCGAGGCACTTATTAATACTGCGTTAGGTATCACAGCTTCGGTAATTGGTATTATTATGTACAACTATTTTTCTACCCGAGTAGATGCTATTACTTATAGTATGGACGAAGCAGGATTTACAATTGTACAATCTGTTTCTGCGGAATAAGTAAAAGCAAATAGTATTAACCACGTATATATATAAGATATGCCTAAAATAAAACTGCCGAGAGGCAACCCATCACTTGATATGACACCAATGGTGGATTTGGCGTTCCTTTTGGTTACTTTCTTTATGCTTACTGCTTCTGTGCGTATGACAGAGCCGGTGATAGTTGATACTCCCGAATCGCATTCCGATAAATTATTGCCCGAAAATGTTATTATGCTTACTGTAGATAAAAAAGGACATACCTTTTTTAATATCAGCAATGTGGAGGTGAGAATAAAAACATTGGAGAAAATGGGAAAGAAATACTACATTACTTTTTCACCAGAAGAAATAAAACAATTTGGAAAGATGAGTAGTTTTGGTGTGCCGATGAAACAATTGAAGAAATACATTTCTTTAACCGAAAAGGAAAAGGAAGCGTTCAATTCTCCTGGCGTTGATTCGTTGGAGTTATCAAACTGGATAAGATTCGGACACATTCAAGAACGTACATTAGCAAAAACAGCACAAGATAAAGCAAAATCATTAGGGCACGAATTTAAAGACACTCCACTCCGCTTTGCTATTAAGGCAGACGGACAAGCAAACTTTTTGAATGTGAGAGATGTAATAAAAGTGCTGACAGATAACGACATTTATATGTTCAACCTCATTACCAACCTTGAAAAAGGGGATGATGTAAGATAAATTTAATTTAAAAATTAAAAAGAAATGGCAGAAGTAAATACCGGCGACGGTGGCGGGCACGGCAAACACGAGAAGAAAAGAGCCAAAAAAACATCCACCCGAATAGATATGACTCCGATGGTGGATTTGGCGTTCCTGCTCCTTACGTTTTTCGTATTGACGTCCACTTTCAGCAAATCAAAAGTAATGGA
>CAILDT010000283.1 GCA_903833025.1 uncultured Bacteroidota bacterium
ATACTGTCATAACTTTATTTGTTTAAAAATGGATTATTAATGATAAATTGACTCGCCATTATTGCAACTGATTCCGCAAATGCTTTTCCTTTCTCAAACTCTTCCTTAGAGATAGGGAAATCACCTTTTTGTATGAAGCCGCTTTTATTGCGCATATCTGCATATCTTTCATAACAGGCATGAACATCAGTACCAATTCTTGTGCCATCAAAACGGCTATTCTCGTTATTAACACGGTACATAATCCTAACCTCCTCATGCACATGCACTTTCACACAACCATTTAATTCGGTTGAATGTTCGAGGTCGGATATTTTACGCAGAGTTATGAAATGCGGATAAGTAAGACTTTTCACATACTCCGAAGTTGAACAGCGTTCAAATGCGGCATCCAATTCGGCTTTCTTTTCAAGAATTTCCGCAGCTTTTTTATTATTCTGTATTTCGAGTAATTTCTTTTGTAAGATTTCCTCTTCAGTTTCTTGTGCCATTTTTATTATTTTAACAAATAACTATAAAATTAACCTCAAAGAAAAATCCCCACCTAAACCAGTGATTATTTACTCTTATACCAGAAGATTTATTACCTCGTCCACTTTTTTCTGTTTCATTTGTTATCAGTTAGCTATATTTTTTTGCTTATACAAATATACGACAAAAAACGCTAACAATAAAATTGTTAGCGTTAAAATATCGTTAAAATGTCTGTGTAGCACCTCTAATCACTAATACTTTAATGGCGGACAAATAGTTACTATAACTCCTAATCCTAAAACTCCGGGACCAAGAATGAAATACATGAATGCTAAACATAGCCAAAAGAAACCACTTCTATTGGAATAGAATTCAGGACGAGCCCGTCTTAACATTCGATAACCTATCAAGGCACATGCCGCCCATATCACTCGCAATACTGAAGTATCGTGAATAAAGTGTGTTGCCATTTCTGCGCCTATAACGGTCAATACCATTATGATGACTGCTGTTAAGATAGTGCCAGTATTTCCCATACGCTTGCGTAAGGCGACTTCAGCTTCGGATAATTCTTCAATTTTTCGCATTTTTCGTTATTTAGTTTTCATCCTCTTCATCGTCATCCGGATAGTAATTACCGACTTCCAACTCAAATAACATCCAGTTGAGTGAATAAGGACAGAAATCCGCATCATTCCAGCTTTTTTCATCCTCATCTCCGAAATCCGGAACGTCATAAGTCACATTACCTTTGCTATCCAAAGATATTAACTCACGCATAAACGCATTTTCGTCATCATCCGAAAATGGTTCCATCCGTGTAGTTGTGAACCTTACCTTATCAAGGTTTCTCGCTGACAAAAAAGCTTCAATAGCTTTAATAATGTCATATTTTACCTTATCAAGTGCTTGTCGAAATTCCTGTTGTTGTCCCATAGTTATTTCTTTATGGATGTTTGATATAATTCTTCGATTGCCTTTTTGTCAAAATCCTGATTAGTAGAACAGTAACATAATTATTTTTTATTTAATTGTTTTCTAAATACCTCGCATTCTAATGAATCCTTTGTTGTGTTGATAACGAAGACACAATATCCTTTTTCTGATATTCCACCAGTTAAATACCACACATGGTAGTTCATACCTTCGATAGATAAATCCTTCTCAGAATAGCTTATGCAGTTACCACCAGTAGAGCTACCAATTGGATAGTCTGACTTTGTTTTTTGTGTGCTAATTTCACAATTAAGCAAACAGAAACATAATGCCGTGAGTAATAATATTTTAGTTTTCATTATCGTAATATTAAAATGATGATAACAATTATTAATATGGTTGTGAGTGAAAATCCTCCTACTGTATGTAGGAGTCCAGCGAATGCTGCACCAACAAATCCGCCATGTCCCAATAAAATTAGGATTAATATAACAACTAAAATTGTTTTTAACATAAAT
>CAILDT010000284.1 GCA_903833025.1 uncultured Bacteroidota bacterium
AGAAAAAAAGCCAACCATAGAAAAATAGTAAATGATGATGAATTGGAATCGATTCTTGTAAATAAATATGGTTATAAGGTGGTTTTTTTGGAAGATTTGGAAGTTATAGAGCAATATGCTTTATTTAACAAAGCAAAATATATTGTAAGCGTTCACGGTCCTGCTTTAACTAATTTAATAGCTCATAACAACCCTGTAGTTGTTGAATTGCTAAATGAAAAACATATAGTAGAATGTTATTCAATGCTGGCAATAAACTTAGGGCTAGAGTATTATGCTGTTACATTTGCTAACGTAGGAGATTCGTTGGGTAAAGTAAATAATAGAGATTTTTTTGGATATAATGATATGCTTTGCGACACTGAAAAGTTAGAATTATTACTAAATAAAATTCATCGTTAAGTATAGTGGAAATAAAATGTTGATGTTCAAAAAAATAAAAGAATCCATAAATGCTTTAAGGGATGTTATCTATTTAAGAAAGCAGTCAGTTGCCAAAAAGGTGAAACTGGATAAATATTGTATTGAAAATAAAGTAAAAGTATATGAAAACGTGCAATTAAATAATAGTGAATTAGGCGAATATTCGTACGTTGCGGAAAACTGTATTATTAGTAACAGTGTAATCGGTAAGTTTTGTTCTGTTGGTCCTAATACTATAATGGGTTATGGTGAACACCCGACAAATTTGATTAGCACAAGCCCTGTTTTTTATAATTCCAATGAAATTGCTTACAATAGTTTCGCGACAAAAAATTATGTAGAAGATTGTAAGCAAATAATTATTGGAAATGATGTTTGGATAGGTGCACAGGTATATATTAAAAATGGTATTACAATAGGAAACGGTGCTGTGATTGCAGCTGGTGCGATAGTTACAAATGACGTACCTGATTATGCAATTGCAGGTGGAGTGCCTGCTAAAGTTATAAAATTTAGGTTTGATGAAGAGACAGTTACAAAATTATTGAAAATGCAGTGGTGGAATTGGTCAGAGGAAAAACTGAAACTCTCTCAATCGAAATTTGTTTCAAGTGATGTAAAAAAAATGATAAACGAATTGACGTAAATTGAACTATTATATTTCAAAAATAAAAAATGAACTAAATGAGTTTTTATGGACACTAAAAAGGCTCTTTATTCGCATAGGTAAAGAAAAGGTTGAGAGTAAGGATATATCAATAATTGTTGTTGGACGTAACGATAATTACGGCGGTGATTTTTCATTATGCTTAAAAACAACATTGGATTGGAATATTAAACAACTACCCGATGCGGAGGTTATTTATATTGAATGGAATAAAATAGAAGAGAAAGAAAGCGATTGTAATTGGATAGAACAAAGATATAAAAATGCAAAGTGTTATATTGTCCCGAATCAAATTCATACTACTGTTAATTCGAATCCCAAAATGCCAGTGATGGAATATTTTGCGAAAAATATAGGGACTAGAAAAGCAACTCGTGATTGGATAATTATGATTAATGCTGATTGTTTGATTGGAAATGAGATGATGAAAAACATTACTCGGCTAAACAAAAAATATGTTTATGGCACACATTACATAAGTTTTAAGTGGGACGGAAACCCAATCGAACAATATCATTTTCGGGACAAAAAAAATATTGTAATTAGATTTCCGGCACAAAAAAACTTATCTGCTGTGGTGGGGAATTTTATTATGACGTATAAATCGAATTGGGTGAATGCCACTGGATACGACGAACGATTAACAAATGTGAGAGCAGGAGTGGACGATAACGGACTTGAACAATTGAGATTTATGGGATTAAAAACTGCGGTGCTTGGGCATCATTATCATTTGGATCATCCCGAATCTATCATTCACGGGGCTAATACATCGCACGGCGAAAACGAATTTAAAAACATACCTTATAAAAACAATGAACAATGGGGTTTTATTAATTACCCTTTAAAACAAATAAGTGAACGAATATGGCAATTAGAAAAAATTTAGTTTTAGGTGGTGCAGGAACTATCGGTAGTTCT
>CAILDT010000285.1 GCA_903833025.1 uncultured Bacteroidota bacterium
AAAACAAATAAAAAGTTTATAAAGCGATTTCAATATCTGGAAGCTGGAGCAGCAAAAGCAGGAAAACAATTAAGCGATATGACGTTGGCAGAAATGGATGTATATTGGAATGAAGCGAAGAAACTATAAACAAAAAATCCCGCTTTAATTAAAGAGCGGGATTTTTTATTTAATGGTTGTAATTGTAACGTTACGCTTTTCTTACTTCTACTGCATTTAAACCTTTTTTGCCTTCTGCAACTTCAAAACTAACTTGGTCACCATCTTTGATTGGATCAATCAAACCTGTTGCGTGAACAAAGAATTCTTCTCCGCCTTCTGCTGTAATAAAACCAAAACCTTTCATTCCATTGTAAAATTTTACTGTACCTGTTTTCATTGTAATTTATTTATTTAATTAATATTGGCGACAAATGTAACAATTATTTCCTTTGGTTGAGAAAAATGTGGTTGCTAATTGTTTTTGGGAACTTAAATGTCGTACCTAAATATAGGTTCAATATTTTTAATATCTACATAGCTTACTTCCAAATCCTTTATTAGCCCACTATCGAAGCCATATACCCAACCGTGAATTTCCAGTTCGCGGTCTTTCCAATGTTGTTGTACTATTTTTGTTTTGGCGAGGTTGTGCACTTGTTCTATCACGTTTAATTCCACCAACCTGTTTGCACGAGCAGTAAAATCCTCAATCGCATCCAACTCTTTTGAGTATTTATTATACACCTCTTTTATATTACGAAGCCAATTGTTTACAAACCCTTGGTCTTTGTTTTCCATTGCCGCCAATACACCTCCACAGCCATAATGTCCGCATACAATAACGTGTTTTACTTTTAACACTTCTACAGCATAATACAGAACGCTAAGTAAATTCATATCCGTATTAAGCACAATGTTGGCAATGTTGCGGTGTACAAATATTTCGCCAGACTTTGTATTTGTTATTTCATTTGCCGGCACTCGACTATCGGAGCAACCAATCCAAAGGTATTCGGGGCTTTGCCCTTTTGTTAGGTTCTTAAAAAAGTCGGGATTATCTTTTAACTTTTCTGCTGCCCATTTTTTATTGCCTTGCAAAAGCCGTTTGTAGGTGTTTTCCATTTATAATAATTATTTAGCAGGTTTAATATTGGTTAGTTCAGCCGGAAAGCCAGCAGTACACCCCACAGGGTTAGGCATTTTTAAAGGACGATAGTTAAATGTTATTTCCAAACCATCTACATCCAAAGATGCATCCAACCTATCTTTCGGGATAATGGTTATTGTTTCACCATCTTTATTAATGATAATAACCGTTGCACATCCAGTGGCTTTATATTGATGCGATACTTTGCCCACACTTTTATTATCCATTTGTTCGCTTTTATCGGTTGATGCGGGGGTGTTCTTAGTTGCTTTTTGTCCCATTCGGCAGGCACCACCACTTAATGCAACCACTATAATTAATGCTATTGTTTTTCTCATTTATTGTTTCTCCTTATTCTTTTATTGAACTATTATTTTCTTCACTCGTTGAAATGTGCTGTTTATTTTTCCTACTCTTACCAAGTACGTTCCTCTTGCTAAAGAAGAAACATCAAATGCGGTTTCAAATGAATTGGAAGCAGGTTTTACTTTTTTGCCAATTATTCTTCTCCCTACAATGTCGAACAAATCTACAACTAATTCATCATCCGAAGGAAGATTAGTAGCAATAACATTTATTTGCTTATTAGATAAAAAAGCATTTACAACGGCAGCAGGTTTATCATATTCGGCTATGCCAACTGCGGCGGGCAACTTAAACGAATAAATACGGGTTGCACAATTGGGGTTACTGCTAATACCGTGTTCTCCTGTATGCCAAAAAGTTAGTCCATCGCTTGGGTCGATGCAGGTTTGTGAATAATCGCCCCAGCGGTTGGTTTGTGTTTGCGAGCCAGTGCCTTGATACGCTATTACTTCGGGGAAGGTCATCGTATTTAACGCATCACTGCTATCTCTGCCTGTATAAGCCAAACTTGGGTAATCGCCTGCTGTGGCTGATGATTTATTGTAACACAGCGCAATGCTTCCGTTATCATCCATAGCTATACTGCCGCACCAACGGTAGGAGGCATCGGGGGCAAAAGTACCTTCCTGATGTTTGCTCCAAGCTCCTGTTAAAGTATCTTGCCTCAATTCCGCCCAATGAACACTGCGGGAAGTGGTTAGTTTTACATTAAAAGTTAATACAACAGTTCTATAAGATGACCATTGCCTCCATTGCGCCCTGAAGTTTAAAAATTCTGTTAAGGCATCTAACTTTTGTGTTGTACCCGGTTGAGGTATTTCCAAGCCCAATGATGGGGAAGTAGAATTAAAATTAGCAAGCTGAACAAAAACAGGGTTTGCGCTAATAACAGCTGTAGGTGTTGTTGGCACCCAGTTTACTTGCATCTGCCATATATTTATTCCATCATTTCCGCCTCCTCCCCAGTTATTATCACGCAACGCGAAAAAAGGTAATGGCGTACCATACGGAGGCAAAGCGCCATCGGCATCCGCAGGTAAAGGAATAAAAAACGAACCTGTTGTACCTGTAGTAAAAGTGGCACTTATCATACGTGCCGATGGTGCCCCTGCTAATATCGAGTCTCTTTCGAAACAAGCTACGTTATCTATATTCTGATTCGCTGTCATATAATATCCATCAGCCCAGATAGAAAACTTTTGATAATCGGGATATTGTGTGGAGGGGAACGTGTAGGTGTAATACGTGCCTGTAGGGTCGGGCGAGGTGGACACGGCTATATAAATATTGGTGCTTCCGCCTGTACCAATCTGACTAATAAACCATCTATCGGCATATTTATCGTACAGCACAATAGGGTCGCCACCATTGGTAACAGCGGGACTCCACAGCGAGCCAACATTTACTACACTTCCTATTTGGTTTCCATTTGTTTTGTCAAATACTTTTATAGGAGTTGAGTTTACGCATTGTAAATAATGATTAGGACCGAC
Source organism: uncultured Bacteroidota bacterium (assembly GCA_903833025.1). Classification (GTDB taxonomy): domain Bacteria; phylum Bacteroidota; class Bacteroidia; order 2-12-FULL-35-15; family 2-12-FULL-35-15; genus 2-12-FULL-35-15. Next base: position 2,989 of record CAILDT010000285.1, read on the forward strand.
AGCACCAGTTGGGTCGGGCGGATAAAAGTTGCCTATTTCTCCGTTCCAATTAATGCCCGGTACAGATGCCGAACGGTTTCCCATTGTGGTTTGTATTATAGATGGGTCGGTGCCATATTGTTCGCCATCGGCTTCGGTAAATACTGTTGGTGGGGGAGTTCTGCCATCGAGGTCGTCAGCAATTTTCATTTTTATTTTATTGAAATCTTTTACCGCAGCAGTGCTATCGCCCAATTCGCGTAAAGGCTTAGAGATGCCAAACGAGGTGCAATGAATTACTTTTACTTTCCCTTGTTGAAAATTGTTTTGGGACGATAATGTGCCGACCCCAAGCAAGATACAAATCAATATATATAAATACGTTTTCATTCTAACATCTAATATCTCAAATCTTACATCTCAATACTAAAATCTCACTTCGGCATCTCAATCTCATCTTGCACCAAAAAAGCACCGGGGAATTCGCCTTGCACTTGCTTCAGAAATTTATATGCTTCCAATTTAGTTCTAAAATCTCCTACACGGATGTTGAAATTGGGCTGGTCGTACTTTTCATACGCAGGCACATCGGGGAACTTGGCTATAAACTGTGCTTTCACTTCTTTGGCTTTTGCTTTATCCGAGCCGAAATGTATTTTCACTCTATATCCTTTTATGGGTGCTTTCGCATTAATGTCGATGTGTTTATTTAAGAGGTCTTGTATTTTTCCATCTTGTATAATCTCCACTTTGGAGGTGTCTTTAGTAGTAGATTGGGAACGTACAAAAGTAGTTGCGGCTATTAAAAGAGATAAGGTGATAAGTGATTTAACGGTGTGCATAGGATTGAATTTACGACACAAAGGTACGTATTTTTGGGTTTCGGCACGTCATCGTTTACCTTTATTGTATAACTCAAGTAGCAAGTTGAATTGCTATTGTTAATACCAATGTTATCCCGCACATAAGGGAGTAGAAACCAAAACAAATGGATTTTGTTTAGTAGCTTCTGTTAACCTGACGCAACTCGCTTTATTTTATTACAACGAGTTTGAGTGATTGGGAAAAATTATCGCTTGTAAGGTTCAGAAAATAAATACCGCCTTTAATGGCATCATCATTTATATCCAGGTATATTTTATGTTCACCAGTATTTAAAGCACCCGTAAAAAGATTCTTTATTAACCTACCTGAAATATCATAAATACTAATATCAATATTTCCGATGTGATTAAGCGAAAATAAAAGAGAGGTAGATTGTGACACAGGGTTTTGAATTGTTAATTTGCTAATAAACATTTCCTGGTTTGATATGCCAACAGGAAGAGCAGTTACCCGCATATTATCGGCAAGGAATATAACACCGTAATCGGGGCAGGTAGGCGGAGGGCTTGCATAGTGAACCACCACACTGTCGAAGCCAGAGGGGAAACTACAACTCAACGTATCCACGGGCCAAGTGCCAGGGTGGCTGGTCATTTTTGTGTTGGTTACCACAAAATTTCCATTCATATAAGCAGTTACTCTCATTGTTGCAGCATCATCGCAAGCTAATTCTTGAGTAGAGTATTTGATTGAGAAATCAGTAATTGTTTGGTCGAAACGGATAAGCAAGTCTGATAAATTAATACTGCTTGGATAAATAAAGCGACCAGTAAACCCCACCGGAACTACAGGCGCACTGACATCCTGAATAGAATATCCTGCACCTGTGGCAGAGAAGTGAGCTGTAATTCCGCTCACTGTTTGGCTTATAGGTAGCGGTGTATAAAGTGGAGCACTATCGAAGTCAAACAAAACAGCCTGACCGAAAGAAGGAGATACCTGTGTAATTATGCTGAAGAAAAACAAGGCAATGCCTAAATTTATATTCAAGCGATGTTTCGCTGTTACTGACTTTTTAAAGTATAATGTTTTCATATCATATACTATTTATGTTTATTTTAGATAATGCAAAAGTATTTAAGTACAGTTAGCAAAAGAATGATAAGAGTTACTTTTAAAAATGATTGATATCATATAAAATTACACTACTAACCAACTAAAGTGGCTAAAGCCCA
>CAILDT010000286.1 GCA_903833025.1 uncultured Bacteroidota bacterium
CAGAGGTTCTTTTAATGGCTCTGCATCTAATATTGGGTTTGCCAGCGGTGTTATGCTTGCTTCTGGTAATATAAGCAATGCGATAGGACCTAATAACACAGGAAGTCAATCAATGGCTTTTGGTACTACTTCCGCTGATGCAGATTTAGCAGGTATTGCCACTGGATCCGTTAACGATGCTGCTATTCTTGAATTTGATTTTGTGCCTGTTTCTGATTCTATTAAATTCAAATATGTTTTCGGTTCAGAAGAATATATGGAGTTTGTTAACTCTGGTTTTAATGATGTATTTGGTTTTTTTATAAGTGGTCCAAATCCAGGAGGAGGAAATTATGTCGGTCAAAATATTGCATTGGTTCCTGGAACTTTAACTCCTGTTACTATAGATAATGTAAATTTGAATTTAAATGGTCAATATTATTTTGATAATGGAGATGGATTTGGAACGGGTACAGCTCCTGATGGTTTGACAATTCAATATGATGGTTTCACAACCCCTCTTACTGCAAAAGCGTGGGTTACTTGCGGACAAACATATCATATAAAAATTGCAATTGCTGACATTGGTGATGCAGCCTATGATTCTGGTGTGTTTTTACAAGGTGGTAGTTTCTCAAGTCAGGCAGTAAATATTATTCCTCAAATAAGTTATGGTGGTCCAAATGATACTACCTTATATGAAGGATGTGGTACCGCTTGTATTTATTTTGTAAGAACTTCTAACCTTACTCACGCTGATACAATTAATGTTGTGATTACAGGTACGGCAACAAATGGTGTAGATTACAATACAGGAACGGTAGGTGTTCCAATTCCTACTCAATTAATTTTTGCCATTGGGCAAGATTCAATTTCGTATTGTATTAATGCAGTTGCTGATGGTATTACAGAAGGTATGGAATCAGTAACTTTGTCAATTAATATGACAGGTCCTTGCCAAAGCACAAATACAACTGCTACTCTTTATATCAATGAATATCCACCAATGACGGTTACTACCCGCGATACCACACTGTGTAACCAAGGAGGAACAGTTACATTAAATGCACTTGTTACAGGTGGGGTAGAACCGTATACTTATATATGGACGAATGGTGCTGCCTCCGTCGCGAGTCCTACAGTTACAGTTGCAGCTACCACCAGTTTTATTGTTACTGTTAATGATGCCTGCACTGGTAACCCTGACCCAACGCCTGCTGTTACTGATACCGCTACTGTAAATGTAATTCTAATAAATAACTTACTTGTTAATGCCGGCAGCGACCAAACTGTTTGCCCTCATATTCCAGTAAACTTTAATGCAATAGTTACAGGAGGTGCAAATTCAAATCCTTATATATATCATTGGTCAAACTTAAATGCAAGCGATTCATTAACCAGCTATTCTAGTTCTTCTACCGCCGAGCGTAACACTCCAGCATCAGGCAGTTACATTATAACTGTTACTGATTTTTGTAATAATACAAGAAGTGATACTGTAATGGTAACTGTTGAAACAAGTTGTGACTTAGGCTTTCCTAACGTTGTTTCTCCTGATGGTATGGGTTCTCAACGGAACGATTTATTTTATGTTGATGGTCTTGAAAAATATCCGGGAAGCGAATTGGTAATTTATAATCGCTGGGGAAGTAAGTTGTATGATAACTCAAATTATCAAAACGATTGGAGTGGCTCTAAATATTCTGATGGTACTTATTACTATTTACTTTCAGTTTCTGACGGCAGAAGTTTCCCTGGGTTCTTTCAAATTGTAAGAGGGAAGTAATTCTCCCTTTATTTTTAATTAAGGAGAAAAGAATGAAACTAAAATTATATCTCCTCTTATTTATTTTAACTGCATTTTCGTTAAATAATTTCGCTACTCACATTGTGGGTGGCGAAATTTATTACGATTGTTTGGGTAACAACAATTATAAAATCACGCTTAAAATCTACAGGGATTGTTGCCCGAGTTGTGCGCAATTTGATAGTCCTGCACCATACATAGGTATTTTCGATAATGCCGGAAACCTTATTGATTCGCTTAATATGGGTGCGCCAGTAATCACCCCGCTGCAAAATACAATAGTCAACCCTTGTTATACTTTTCCAAACAATGTATGTGTGGAGGAAGGTGATTATGTACAAACTGTTAACCTGCCTCCAATTCCAGGAGGGTATACATTAACGTATCAAAGATGTTGCAGAAATTCATCAATCTTAAACATTGCAAATGCTTCTAATGTAGGATCTACTTATACAATACAAATTTTACCAAACAGCATTGTTAGTTACAATAGTTCACCGCGCTATACTTACTTCCCTCCATTATTTGTTTGTGAAGGAATGCCATTAACTTTTGATAATTCCGCTACCGACCCTGATGGTGATGTATTGGTTTATAGCTTGTGTGATGCTTATGATGGAGCAAGTACTTCTTTTCCTCAACCCAATCCACCTGCCCCACCTCCTTATCCTTTTGTGCTTTACAATCCTCCTTATACTGGAACTTACCCAATGAGTTCGTCGCCAATCTTTACCATTAACCCCAATACAGGTCTACTTACTGGAACACCTAATATGATTGGGCGATGGGTGGTGGGGATTTGTTGTCAGGAATATCGCAATGGAGTTTTGCTTACAACAAACAAAAGAGACTTTCAATTTAATGTGGTTAATTGTCCTATTATTTCTGTGGCCTCCATCC
>CAILDT010000287.1 GCA_903833025.1 uncultured Bacteroidota bacterium
CGTGTGCTCTTCCGATCTTAGGAAGGCCTTCTCCCTGTTGGATTCCGTCTTCCTTGGTAAAATAATTAAATGTAGAATTAAAATCGTCAAAGGCATAAGTTTTATCTGTAATAATTCTAGGCTTAGTTATAGTATTGAACGTAATTTTCTCACCTAACGTGATATGTTTAAGCAATTCTATAATAGCAGTTTCTCCTTGTCCTTTAACTGCGTAATCGAAGTAATCAAAATTAGCTAGAAACGCATCGTTAGCACCGGTTACTTGTGCTCCACCTAAACATAGTTTTATGTGCGGGAATAATTCTTTAACTTTGGTAAACCGTTCACGAGTCTGGTTATTTGTAATACCAAAAAACTGTGAATCTTCTAAGTTTGCCAAAACAGTAGCACCGAGTCCAACTAATATAGTTTCACTAGAAATAAATCGATTACATAAATCAAAAAATTGATCGTCTGAAAGTTTTACATATCCGTGTATAACTTTTACAGTATAACCGTTTTCTCTTAAATGATTCGCTAGTCGATATACTCCCATGCCTTTGCCGTGAAGAGGACGATAGATATCGGAAAATAGTACTATATTATTGATTTGAGTCCCGTTATTTTGCTAAGATTTCTATTTATAAGTAATATTTTTTAATAAATTATTATCGCGCTAAATACTACATACTATTTAGGAGTATTAAAATGTCATTTACTGTAACAGTCACTACTACAAAACCTTCGTCAAATAAATTCTTTGGAGAATTTTCGGCAGAAAATATGGACATTGTTCAGCGTCTTCTTGCAGAAATCTATAACGCACCTGGCTTTATAAGTCACGAATTTGATACGTCTGTGGTCAACACAAGAATTTATACTAGTGTTTGGCAAACTGAGGCCGATTTTAACTCATGGAAAAATTTTAGAGATCTTTTAGGCTATCAAAAAAGATTAAACTATGACAATGATAATGACATTATTTCAGTAATTAAAACCGCCAATACATAACAGTTAGATTAATGGATATTGTTGAAAACTATCCGCAAGGGTACTGGCAGTCATCAGATAAAAAATTTATCAACAAGTATGACGCTTTACTACACATAACCAATAATAATTTGCCGTTGCCAAGTTACAAATTTTTTGATGCAGTTTGGGATAATTTTGATAGATCTCTAATAAGCACAATAAGTTTAAAAGAGTTATATCGTCAACGAGCAATTCAATTAAGAGAAAAGTACGATTATTTGATATTATACTTTTCCGGCGGAGCAGATAGCTATAACGTATTGCGATCATTTATTGACAATGGTATTAAGTTAGATGAAATATGCGTTAAGTGGTGTAACGATACATTAACAGCAAATACAACAATTTATACTCCTAACACAATCGATAGTACAGCATGGAATTATCTTAGTGAATGGGATTATGCTATTAAACCTGTTCTTGATGAAATTTCTAAATCGCATCCAGAAATTAAAATAGAAATAGTTGATTGGTTTAAGACAAAAGGTTTAATAGGAGCAGAAGAAAGTTTTAAAATAGTTAATCACTGGCATGATGTCGAAGTGCCTTCTTTGGCTGTTTGGTCTCCTAATGAAGAAAAACTAGTTAGTCAAAATAAACGAGTGGGGTCGGTTTATGGGGTAGATAAACCAAACTTGTGGTTCGACAATGCAAACAATGCTTATTTATTTTTTATTGACGGTGGTACAACTATGGGCACTCCTAATCCGTGTAATATTTACGGGACAGAATATTTTTATTGGGCTCATGAATTTCCATTGTTAACTTTTGAAATGGCAAATCAAGCTGCTTTGGCATTTAAAAAAGATAAAGAATTATTTGAAGTTCGATACCGTAAAGAAATTAAAGGTTCAGAAATTGATGACAATTGGTCTAAATGGGAAACAGCATTTCAAATACAACAAAAAAAATTACGGCATATACTATACGATAATTGGACTGATAGGTTTCAAGCCAG
>CAILDT010000288.1 GCA_903833025.1 uncultured Bacteroidota bacterium
GCATATATAAAAAAGCAAATAATTATAGTATGACTAGTTCATTAAATACAGGAGATGCAACATTATTATTAAATAGCGCAAAATATTTAAATTCATTATTACTCATTGGAAATCAATCAGTGCTAACAAATAAAATACAAGAAAATCAAAACAATCTTGATGTGCAGGCGAGTAAATTAGATGATTTAAAAGATGCCATATCTACATACAATCGTGAATTTATTGAAAGAGAAAAAAGTGGTGATAAACCACCCGTTTCTCGTATGCAGGATTGGGGTTTATTTATATTTTTTGCTGGTTATGCAGCCTTTGCATTTTGCATTTTGCTTTATATATTTCGTATGCCACCTGATAAAAATCCATTTTATTTAGCATTAACATATATCTTTCTAAATGCTATAATATATACGTGTTTCGTATTTATTATACAGCGGTTTGGTTAGTGTCCCATGCATCGACTTCGTCTTCATCTATAAAGACCCTGCGGCGGAAATATTTTCCTCCAACAGGATCTCCATATTCATCATTAATACGTTTTAGTAAGTCACTGGGACTGAGTGTTCGTGCCGCTCCACCAGAAGCTTTGCTCCATTTATTATACGAGCGTTCAATAAGTTTAAATGTAGTTTCTGCACTGTCATCTTCACGAACACGCTCCACCTGAAATTTAGCGAAAGAGTCGCTTGATTCCTTGTAATCATCACTTGCTTTCTTTACAATTGCAGGAGTCGGTTCTAAACCATCTTTGAGGTACTGTATTTCGTAAATATGTACGAGTAATGAGAGAAACGGCTCACGCCAGAGAATAAGTTTCTTATCCAAATCATTGTCTCGCAGAAAGACATTTTTCCTCTTTGAAATATATTCAGGATCATCTTCTGTTACGAATTTGCTCTCGAATAGAATCACACGCATACGACGCCAAGTACCACGATCCATTGTTCGGATAATAGGTTTAGAATTACAAAGCATATTCAACTTACCTGTCACCTTAAACTTTTCTTGATCCTTATAGAGTCCTCGTGCTTCAATGATATCCTCTCCACTGAACTGTTTCATTACACTCGTATTTAAAGGTTCCTTGTCATCTGGTTCCTGTAAATAAATGAATCTTTTGTTCTTGATAGCAATGATGTCGGGATTTGCTGCTCCAGAGTCAGGTCTCTTACGGGTTAACACAGTTGCCTGTAACGAGGTTTGATAATCGCCGAATGTGAGCCGCATCAATTCTACAATCTTAGACTTTCCGTTACCACCTACACCTTCCCAAATATAGAAACATTGCTCGACATTTTTACCCTCTAAAGAACTGGCAAGAAGACGAAGAAAGTAATCACGAAGTTCTCTATTTGGAAAGATCTTATCAAAGAAGTCATATATCTCTCCAAAAACTGGATTTGATTCATCATATGGAATATAGGAAATCGCTTCGTGTTCTGGAAAGTTAAAACCGGCGAGAAAACTTAAATAATCCTCTGGAATACCTGACCGAAATAATACATGTTCATAGGGTTTCTCCTCAGTCTTTACACGTAACTCTAAAACACCATTGCGACATGCAAAGAGTAGCGGATCTTTGTTCAGTTTATTTGTAAAATCCTCATCAAAGAACACCGTTTCTGCCATTTTCATAGTACTTTCTACAAATCCATTTGTGAATAAACTATTCTGCATCTTTTGGAATCGCTTCACTTCCGCTACTGCAACATCTTTTTCCGATTTTGAACACCGTTCATCACATGCACGCATACTATATTTATGTTGAACATCGGCAATGTGTTTTGCTACTTTTGTACTAATCATCATTTTCAACTGAATTCCTTGATTGAGTTGTTTCCACATATTTATTTGGTCATCGTAGAAATACCAATCAGTATCACGACTATTGATAGAAGCAACATAATTATTTTTATAGATTTTCTTTAGAAGTTTTGCCATATGATAATGTGTTCCATCAACTTCTTCACGAATATAATCGTCAATATACTCATCAATAATTTTTTTATACATATCATAATTGTCTTTTTTCGCCCAATTATGAAGGCTTCGTTCAGTAAGACGTGGTCTATCTGCTTCTGTTCGCATTTTGTAGAGAAAATTTACCTTTAATTGTGCAAGATTGTTCGAGGAAAACTTTGGTGAGGCTTTACTAAACTCCATCCAAAGGTAAAACATATCTTCGCTCTCTTCAATATTATGTAAGCACCATCCAACTCGCATCCATGAATCGTTTGAATCCGCTCTTCCCTTATCCAAACATTCTAATACAAGACGATGAATAAGAGATTTCTCTTGCTCATTTGGTGACATACTAATAAATTCATTAATACTTATAGGTATAGGCACACTTTCTGGTTCAGTTTCACGAGTTTCACGAGTTTCACTATAATTCAAAAGATTTATATAATTGTACTTCTCTTCATCTCGTATTATATTGTCATCATCTGGAATGTTGTAACGAATACTTAATATTTCAAGAAGAGTGCGCTTACTATAGTCATTTTCTACTTCTTCCCATGTATTTTTTCCTGGAGTATAAGTAAATACATTGTTGAGAAGATATGGTAAAATACTTGGTTTCGTTTCGCCATAAGGAAACCATCCTTGGTCACGAGTCATTGCTTCATCATATACTTCATCATCCGAATTAATATAACCAGTATTCTCAAAACACTTTGCAACATATCCTTCTTTAAGAATGTATTTACGAAGTACTTTTTGTTTTTCATTTAGTAAAGCAATATCAGGGCATAATATGTGAATCCCATCTTTGATAAACTGCTTTTTTGGTTCATTATATGGTGCTGCCCTCATTGTAATGAAGAAACGAAGAGATTCATAGGCATCTAAATTAAGAAATTTATTGAGAGCCTCACCAATATGTTTTGTAAAATTTAGAATATGCTCATCATTAAATCGCCGAATTTTATTGCTATCATTTGAATAATGGAAATCAATATCAATCATAAGAGGTTTTGATTCATTTGTACGTGGGCGTTCAATTAAATTCAATGGCTTTCCGTTATTTACAAATAAGTAGTCATTGAGTAGGTCATAAAATCGCGGATAATCTTCATCTGAAATATGACACTTTCCTCGAAACTCGCCATCCATGCCTGTTAATGTTGCATCTTTAGTATGTGTTGTACGCTTCTTTTCTAAGAACACGGATAACTCATGACTTCGAAAGAGAGAAGTCATTTTTGTTTAGAAATGGATAGGCAAAAATGTAACCAATTTTTTTGAATTTTTGCTCAAGCCTTCAAGCCATATAAAGCAACAAAAGATAACACAATTATGATAAGACGGTTACAGAAGGAGGTGGTTCATTTACAAGACAAATCACTAAAAGAAACGGGAATCTATTATTTTATGAAAGAAGATATTACAAAAGCAACCGCCATATTATTTGGTCCCAAAGATACGCCTTATGAATACTGTCCATTAGAATTTGTCTTTTCACTTCCTAATGACTATCCTTTTAGTCCGCCATCTGTTCTTTATCGAACAAATGACGGGCAAACGAGATTCCATCCAAATTTTTATGTGGACGGGAAAGTATGCTTATCAATTTTGGGAACCTATTCTGGACCAAAATGGGCAAGTACAATGAGTATTTCTACAGTATTACTATCAATATATTCTATTATTACAAGCAATCCACTTGTACATGAGCCTTGTTATGAGGGAACACATGCTGCAACACCAAAAAATCAGCAATATGCTGATTATATTGAACATCAAATGATACGGCTTTTTTTACAAAGCATGGAAACGAATTATTATGACCAATTTGATGATGAAGAATTTCAAGTAACACTTTTGAAGAATTATGAAATCGTGAAACGCAAAGTATGCGAGAGGGCGAAGGACCAAGAAACACTTTTTACTATATTACCCTATTCAATGGTGGGTTCAACATCTTGGAAACGCTTAGCAAAAAGGACGAAGGCAAATCTGTAAAATTTACAAAAAATTAAATGACTTTTTAAAATATACTTATTAGTAAAATGAGTACATTTAAAACATGTCCAGTATGTCGCAACTATCTTCGTGCTGTGGTTGACGATGAAAAACTTATGCGAGTATGTAAGCCCTGTGGTTATGAGGAAGAAGATAAGGGGGGGTTAATTATGGAATCGTATATTAAGGAAAAACCGTCAGATTCGTATAAGATTCTAATTAATGAATTTACCCGGCAGGATTCTACGTTACCATATTTAAAAGATTTGAATTGTCCTAACAGTAAATGCGCATCAAATATTGGAAGTGCTGAAAAAAAAGTATATCTAATTAAATATGATTCCGAAAATTTAAAATTTGTATATATATGTAATACATGTGAGCAGACATGGACCAGCCGTTAAAATTAGCATATCTATTTAAAAATAATATATTTTTTTACTACAAATATTGTGTTAAAAAAACTATATATTAAAAGTATGAAGAATAGGGATGAGTGAAGATGAAAAAAAAGTTTTCACAGGTGGTTCATGGTTTAGTTCGATTGAAAAAGCGGCAGAACGTGTTATATTTAAACCACTACAAAAAGCATATGAAGGAGTTACAAGAGCATTTGATGCTGCAGCAATAAAAGAAGAAAGATCGGCAATAAAAGCATCACAAAAGGCGGAAAACGGTACAGCAAAGGCTACATCAAAAGCAGAAGAAAAGACTACAAAAGATGTTGCGGCTGCTGCAAAGGCTGATTTAAAAGCAGCAAAGGAAGCACAAATTGCTGAAAAATTAAAATCACCTACTATTCGTGAAAAATTAAAACAAATATTAGGTAAAAAAAAGGTTGATGAACTTGGCCCAAAACCGAAACCCGAAGAAGTAAGAGTTGCAGTTGAAGCCCATGTTAGTGAGATTCATGCAAACGCAGAAGTCAAAGCAAAAGAAACCGCACAGATTGAAGCAAATGCACAACTCGCAGAAGAAAATCCAGTTATAAAAGCGAATTTGGATGTACGAACCAATCATATTGAAGATATGGCTGGTAAATTTCATAGTAAAAAAATGGCAGTTGATGAGCATATGCCTGAAACACATGCTCAAGAACAGGCTACTCATGCGAAAGATGCAACAGGAGAACATGTTGTTACAGAAAGAAAAATTAGTGAAAAAACAAGAAAGGCACAAGAAAAAGCAGAGAAAGCAAATCTTGATGCAAAGGCGGCGCACGATAAAGCAGAACTAGCACGAGAAAATACACGTGCAGCAGAAGCAAAAGCAACCGCAGCGAAAGATAAAGTGACTGAAAGTAAAAATGCAGAAAAAGTATGTGAAGCAAAAACAGATAAGGCTAGAAGAGATGCTTTTGATGCAAATACTAGGGCAAAAGAGGCAAAGGAAAAGGCTGATGCACCAAATGCTACTGCAGAAGAAAAAGCACATGCACAAAAAGCAAAGGAAGACGCCGATAAAGCAAAAATAGAATATGATAATTGTGTGAAAGATGAAATAAAAGTAAAAACAGAAACAATACTTGCAGAAAAAGCTGCAGGTAAAGCAAAAGCAAAAGCGAGTGAAGCAAAACTTAATCAAACAAATTTTGAAATAAGTGAAAAAAAAGCACGTGAAACAGCAAAAGAGACAGAAGCAAAAGTAAATACTGCAAAGGCAAAAGATAAAATGGATGAACATTTCACAAGAGAAAAAGAGACTAAAGTAGCAAGAGAAAAGGCGAAAAAAGATGCTGCTGATGCAAAAACAAAAGCGGATAAAGCAAAAAAAGATATTGAAGCGGCAAATGAAAATGCAAAAAATGCAGAAAAAAAAGCAGTAAAAGCACATGAAAATGCAAATGAACATACAAAAGCAGAAGCAGAAGCAAAAGCAAAGGCAGAGAAAGCACGAAAAGCTGCTGCTGAAGCAAAGGCAAAGGCGGATAAAGCAAGAAACGATGCAAATGAAGCGAATGCGAGCGCTGAAGTAAAAGCAAAGGCAGAAAAAGCAAACGCAGACGCGAAGAAGGCACATGAAAATGCAGAAGAACATACAAAAGCAGAAGCAGAAGCAAAGGCAAAGGCGGAAAAGGCGAGAAAAGATGCTGCTGAAGCAAGAACAAAAGCGAATAAGGCGAGAGATGATATTGAAACAGCACGAACAAATGCAAAAGATGCGGAAATAAAGGCGAGTAAAGCAAAAGCAACTGCAGATGAAAGAATAAAAGAACATGAAAAAGCAAAAAAAGATTCAGCGAATGCTAGAGAAGAAGCAAAAAAAGCAGCAGCAGATGCAAAGAATGCAAAAAATACCCATATACACGATAAATCTCCTGATGCTCATTTGGCAGAAGA
>CAILDT010000289.1 GCA_903833025.1 uncultured Bacteroidota bacterium
ATAAAATTAATAATGGAATTGATTATACAAAATGTAAAGTCAATGAATTAACAAGTAAATTAGGGCCTTTGTTAGATTTAACTACAAGTCAAGCGGGAGGAGGCAATATTGGTCGCAATAAGAAGAGAAAAATTATAGAAAGATCTACTAGAAGAGTGCAGCGATTATTAAGACAATTTACTCGGCGGCAAATAAAACCGACTAATTATGCTAAGCAGTTATCAAAGCTTCGACATTAATGGTTGCATGGATACTGTCGCGCTCGGTTGTACTACTTCGTTATGTTGGACTACTTCGTTATGCTGGACTACTTCGTTATGCTGGGCTCCTTCGTTATGCTGGACTACTTCGTTATGCTGGACTACTTCGTTATGCTGTGCTTGTCCTTCGTTATGCCCCTGCCATTCTTTAAATCCAATACTTTTAACAAGATTAAATGAACTCTCCAAATGTTCTTGCGCGATTTTTAAGACCTTTTTCTCTTGCGGTGTCAATTGAGCAATATAAGCATTAATTTCAGATTGAGACATTTTATTAGCGGTTATTTATCTATATAAAAGAAAACTATAAATCAATTTTATGGTTTTCTGCCCTTTAACGAAAAAATTGAAAAGCTTTTTGGCGAGAGTATATGCTGCACTATACAACGAACATACATTGATAAAATGGCGACGACTATTGAAATCGTAAAAGTTATTGATGGCAGTGGCAACAGTGGCAACAGTGGCAGTGGCAACAGTGGCAAAATATTCCGCTTTAAATTGAGTGATGAGATCATGGCATTAATCACTTATTTTGCGAAAATGCATCAATTCGATGATCGGCATTCTTATAAAGAGACATGGCAAATATGGTTAAAGGTTCAAGAAGAATCGATCGAGCGAGAAGTATCACGTTTAAAACAAATAGGTTATAAAGGTGATGTTATAGATAAAATGTTTAAAGCCGGCCGTTATTATTTTCGCGAAAAGGCGGTTGTAGAGGAGGAAGAAGAAGAGGAAGAAGAGGAAGAAGAGGGAGAGAAAAAAATCAAAGATAAGAAAGATAAGAAAAAACGCGATTATACGGTGATGGATTCCACCGTCATTCAAGCGATGGATAGCCATTTAACGAGTATTATGAAAAGGCCGAATTTCAAACCGGCAAATGCATATGCGGAATTTTGTGAGCAGCAGATTGATCTTTTACGGCGAGAGATTATCCGCTTAACACAAACAAATAAAGAAATAGATAAAGAGAAACTAGCCGAGAAGATTAAAAAAACATATAAGAATCGCTATTATATTTTATCGCAGTTGAGTGTCAGCCGTGAGCAAACTGTTGTTTAAATAGAAGCGCCTACGGGTGCTGCTGCTGTACCGCCGCAAACACCTCCGCAGCCGCCCTTTTGCTTTTTACTACCCTTTTTACCACCTTTTTTGCCCTTTTTGCCTCCATATTGAGCATACGTTGGCATAGTAGAATCAAAACCTTTTACGGAACTATTATCGGGCGGAAACGGAACAGCATTAGGTAAAGCATTACTAGGTATATTAGCACTAGTCAAAGTTCCGTCACTGTTACCAACATGCGGCACATCATAAAATTGATTATAACCACCAGTCATCTCCTTTTTCGCTAAGATCTTTTCCACCTTTTTCTTGCATTTGCCGCACATTTTAACTTGAGCAAGAATTTCTTGAATGTCGGCGCCACTGCTGCCACTGCTGCCACTAGACGAATTCTTCTTACCTTTCCGAGTTTTATTATTACCATCGCTACTATTCTTCTTCTTGCGTGCATACGTCTGAGCTTTGCCTTGCATATACTTGGGATGCGTACCCGCTTTGATTTGCGCCCAATCCTTTTTCGCCGCTGGCATAATATCATTAATCGAAGGCGAATTACCTTTACTTTTCTCTTCACCTAACTTCAGCTTAATTAGCTCTATCCACGAGATTGGTTTCTTGCTCATTTTAAAATATAAGCAGATAAAAATATTTTGTTATTTAAAAAATTGATATATTTTTTCTATCAATTTTCAATGGTAGAAATAAAAAAGGGAGAGAAAAATGACCACTATAACGCACAATATGTATGCACTAGATGAAGTCAAATTGGCTTTCTTAACCGCTTTATTGAAGAAAGAAGATTTAAAAGAATGTCATTATTGGCTAAACGAAATATCTCTCGCATTAGGGACGGCAGAAGTAAAAAGGTATCTGGAACAAATCTATTACGACTTTTATTACGCTACGAATTCTTCTATTGTTGTACAAGAGTTATTTCATGTACAAGAGTTATTTCATGTACAAGAGTTATTTCATTTAAATGCCACGCCGCTGGTATTTCTCCTCAAGCAAATGAAGCAGGAGAAGCCGAAAATAATTTATATTAATAAAAAAGGCTCCGCAGTAGCAAATTGGCTAGCGGTCATAGAAGATGCTCGTTTATACCCTTTTATGCGGGCGGTGAACAAAAATAATTATAACGCAATCAGTTATTACGCGAATAAATTGCTTGTACAAAATGGTATTGCAGGTGAAGCAATAGTGAAAGCATTATGCAGTTATTATAAAGCGCCTTTTATATCTAGAGCGGCGGGTATGAGAGATGATTTTCAATATGTCCTAGCCGTGTATGCGAAATTATATTTCTTGCGTCGGGGATACAAAACCGTCGAACGCATTAGCACCGTCAAAGAAAACGCGATACATTATTCCATCCCTTTGTCGATTGGCGCCTTTAAATTGCAGCGGTGGTATGGAGCGATAAATAAAGAAACTACTATACTGGGTGAGCGCTTAATGCATGATGATCCGATGTTAATTGCCTTTGGCTTATCGCTGCGAGAAAAAAATACGGTATCATTAACCGATATCTTATTTGCTGCGGCGAATTATATTAAAGCCCAATTAAATGAGACAGAATTAGAAAACTTTCTTGGTGCGCCGGAAGAATTTCTATTAGCCGACTGTTATACCGATATTCTGAGCGAGCAGCAGGAAAAACAGCGTATCTGGTTAGCAACATTAGGGTCAGATATTAAAATAAAAGAACTGATGCCCATGTTTGCGGGTATATGGCTGGCGGATGTGTTTCCAGATATAATAATAGATGAAAAAGAAATGCAATGCCTGATGCAATATAAAATGTTGGAAATTATATAAATATATAAAAAAATTGAAATAGCTTTTTTTATTAAGATATAGAATAATTAATAGAAAATGGTGAAAAATAATACAGGCGGAAATAAATCGAAGAAAGGGGCGCGGAAAAATATCGGATTAAATAGCGGCGGTAATGCGCATGATGTGCGGCGGGTAACCGATCCATGTGAAATGTATGCAGCTGTGACGAAAATATATAGTAGCAGGCGATGCGATGTTACAGGCGCTGATGGTAATATTTATCAATGCAATGTGCGAGGTAAATTCTTGAAAAGTAAACGCGGCGGAAATGGGGGTTTAGCAGTCGGCGTCTGGATTCTCATTGGCTTTTATGAATGGGAAGTGCGGGGCGATGGCAGTAAAACGTGTGATTTATTAGAAATTTATTCGCCGATTGAAAAAGATAAATTAAAACAATTGGAGGCGCATAATCTCGTGGCGATTATGAATATCGGAGAATTAGAAGGCACTGAAAATGAATTTACCTTTTCGAAATTTAAGGAAGAAAATGATGATGATGCAAAGCAACCGCAAAATGTAGTAGCAAAGCAAAATGCCGTGAAAAATATAGAAGATATAATGTCCTCGTCTGATGAAGAAGAGGAAGTTATAGTAAAAAAAGAAACACTAAAAGAACAAATGGATTGGTTAACAATTAACGAGCGCGATATTTAAGGCCAGCCAAACCAATCAAACCAACCTGCATTCTTATTTTTTTCCTGCTCAGGGGGTGATTGTATTATTATAAACTCTTCTTTTTCTTCCTGAACTTGTGCCTTTTCTTCTTTTTCTTCCTGAACTTGTGCCTTTTCTTCTTGTGCCTTTTCTTCTTGTGCCTTTTCTTCTTGTGCCTTTTCTTCTTGTGCCTTTTCTTCTTGCGCTTGCAATTTTGCAATGGCCTTTTCAATTAAATATTCCAAATCATCTGCACTAGAAATTGCCAAGGCGATTTCAGCAGAAGTTATAGCTGCAGATACAGATACAGATACAGGTGCAGGTGCAGGTGCAGGTACAATAGGCTGTTGTTCTACTGTTTGATCCATAATACAATTTATTAATTCGGCTGCCCAAGTATATTCAGCTGCGGATAAACCGGTTAAAACACCAGCCCAAGTTTCCTTCAATTTATTTTCCATATTGGTATCAGCAATAATAATCGTAGGATCATCTTTGGGCACAAATTGGCGTAGACTAGTGATTAATTTACGGTAGTTCATTAAATAATGTCGCATTTTCTTCTTATTCAAGTTATAATAAGTCTCGGCAGTATAATAAGGTTCTGCATTATAATCTTTCGCAATATAATAAGCTTCAGCAATATAATATGAAAACCACCCCCAAGTAAAAGACTTTTCTCTTGGTAAATGATAACAGATATCAGAGAGATTGTCAGGACTTTCTTCTTCTTGTTCATCGGCATATAACTGATTGACAATTCGTAACACAATATGTTTAAAAATAGGCTCTAATGTTAAATGGGTCAAATTATCCCGTAAATTATTAATACAATCTTTCAATATGGCGTAACCACCTAGTTCAATTAATTGATCAAACGCTTCAATTGCCAAATGATCTAATAAGGGTTTATATTTCGTACCTTCATCGCTTTGGCCAAATTGTAAGAAACCGCTTAAGATTTGATAGGCGATAATAGGATTTACTTTAAAGGCGTAAAAAATCAAACGATAAAGAACTGATATATTTTCTATTTCTTCACTCGTAAGAATATCTTTGTAAATACGATACAATGTATTCTCGGTTTTTTGACAAATATAACGGGGTTCATTTTTATTTATCTCTTTTACCAGTTCGACTATTTCAAATTTAATAAGATCTTGCATAATAAGAGTTTATCATAATTGTTTATTTATCTTTAAGTTTTTTATGTTGTGATTATTACGTTTGGTCTTATGTTTATCTCTCTTATACTGGTCGGGCGATGTCAACTTAACTCGTTTGGTATTATTCAATGACGGTTTCTCTTCATAAAAAAGAAAAAATAATGCATTTAAATCTTGGAACATATGAATGGATTCATTGAAATGAATATCTTCTAAATATTTTTCTGAATGAAGAAAACGCTTATCACTCACATTGTCGTCTTCAATAACAAAATCTTTAATTTCGGTGGGTTCTAAATCAATATTGTATTTGAGCAAAGAGAGAAGTTTATAACGAGCTGAAGAAAGGTTCTGATAACGCTTTATAAAGGAGATTATCATCTCTCGTTTTAATAACCCATTTTCATTCAATAAACATTTATCACTGTGCATATGCACCAATTCATTCTCTTTATTGACATATAATAAATAAATGTTAATAGATGTTACCGGTTCTTTATAAAATTCATTATAGACTTTTTCGGTTTTTTTAAAATCATCGATCCATTTAGTATCTAAGATTTCATCGACATCGCCAATTTCATTTGTGCCTATTTCATTTGGACCTATTTCATTTGGACCTATTTCATTTGTATCTATTTCATTTGGACCTATTTCATTTGGACCTATTTCATTTGTATCTATTTCATTTGGACCTATTTCATTTGGACCTATTTCATTTGTATCTATTGCTTTTGCCATTATAGAT
>CAILDT010000290.1 GCA_903833025.1 uncultured Bacteroidota bacterium
GAGAGAGAGCGAGAGAGTGAGAGAGAGAGAGAGAGCGAGAGCGAGTAAAACAGTCCACACCTTTAGTTATAGTATTACCAAAACGCTTTGTGCATGTGCACAAGGCGTTTTTTATTTTTTATCAATTCAATTAATATCTAACAATTAAAAACAAAACAAAAATGAAAAAACAATTACTTTTTATGTTTACTGCTTTATGCAGTATTACAGCAATGGCACAAGTGCCAACCTATGCACCTGCAAACGGATTGGTAGCGTGGTATTCTTTTACAGGAAATGCTAATGATGGAAGCGGAAACAGCTACAACGGAACTGCTACTGGTGCAACCTTAACTACAGATAGGTATGGTAGTGCAAATAATGCGTATTATTTTAATGGGAGTTCAAGAGTGGATTGCCCATACGACAGTTTAAGAAAATTGATTGATTATCATCGCAGTTTTACTGTGAATTTATGGTTTAATAGAGATGCTTCTGGTAATATTTGTTTAGCCTGTCCCCAAGAAAGAACTTTATTTGCTTTTGATGGTGCTAACACCTCTCCATATAAAAGAGTATATGCTTCAATGGGACAGCCCAATAGTGCCTCATTTGGTGTGAATGCAGGCAGATATAATGCAGCAACAATGAATAATATAGGAGATGTTGGAACTATAGGTTATGCGGATTCAGCATTATATGTTCAACCAAGTACATGGTATAATTTTACTTATGTTTATGATGGTTCACAAATAAGCTTATATATAAATGGGCAGCTTATGCTTATGGTGCCATTTACAAGCAACATACCATATTTTGGCTCATCAATGAGTGGGAACGATAGTTATGTACAAAGTTTTGTAATTGGAGCTAAAAATGAAAATAATGAGATCCCTTTTTCAGGAAAACTTGACGATATCGGTGTTTGGAAGCGCGCCTTAACCCAATGTGAGATAAATCAACTCTATACAGGTTCTATAATAAATGCCCCTACTGCATCCATTACCCCACAAGGAGCTACAACCTTCTGTACTGGCGGTTTTGTAAACTTAAATGCAAATACAGGCACAGGTTATACATATCAATGGTATAATAATAATGCATTAATAGGTGGTGCAACTAATAGTACTTATTCAGCAAGCCAAGGAGGAAGTTATACGGTAGTTGTAAATAATAGTGGTTGTACTGCTACAAGTACTGCTTTAGCTGTAACTGTAAATACAGCACCAAGCGGTGCTGTAAATGTTTCGGGTGCTACAACATTTTGTTCGGGAGGTAGTGTAACACTTACTGCGCAGGGTACCGGTACTTATTTATGGAGTAATAATGCAACAGGAAATTCTATTACTGTAACCCAATCGGGTAATTATTCGGTAACGGTAACAGCTAATGGCTGTTCGGCTACAAGTGGCATTACAGCGGTAACGGTTAATCAAACACCTATTGCGTCTATTACACCTGTTGGTTCAACAACATTTTGTCAGGGCGGTTTTGTAACGCTTAATGCAAGTGGTGGCGGCACATATCAATGGAATACAAGTGCCACTTCGGCAAGCATCAATGCCAATCAGTCAAATACGTATTCGGTAATAGTTACCTCCAATGGATGCTCGGCTACAGCAAGTCAGGTGGTTACTGTAAATCCTACACCTACCGTTACGTTGGGTTCGTTGGGTAATCTTATCAATATAAATGCCGCTCCTGTTATGTTATCAGGCAGCCCTTCGGGCGGTACTTATACAGGAGTAGGCGTATCGGGCAGTACTTTTAATCCGCATACAGCAGGTTTAGGAACTCATTATATTCATTACAATTATACCACAGGTGCAGGTTGCAGCGGCAATGCCACGCAAAGTACCATAGTATATGATACTACAGGGCTGGTTTGTACTACTTATGATACGGTACTTACATCAGTAACCGATACTTTAATTATACATGCCGTACTTACAGGTGTAAATCCGCCAAACAATACCAATACTATAAAGGTGTATCCAAATCCGGCTTCCGACCATATTTATATTAACAACGGTAACTATGCTTCAATGACTGGTTATAGCTGCACCATCACCAATGCGCTTAGTCAGCAGGTATTTTATTCGCTTATTAATCAGCAACAGTTTTATATTGATTTGAGCACTTGGACAGGACATGGTATTTATTTTTTAACTATACGCAATGCAGCTAATAGTGTAATAGAAGTGAAGAAAATTGTAATCCAATAGAGAAAATGAAAACAAAGAAAGAAATAATAGCAAAGGTAAAGGATATTACAAGAGAGATTAAAGTTAATACTATATGTGATATTAAAGACTCTGATAGTAAAAAAGCTAAGAAAACATTAAAGAAATTAAAGCGTATTCTCAAAGAAATATATGATATAGAATAATAAACTTTAAAAATAAAATAATATGGCAATTAAAGAATTCATTTCGGAAGTATTAGGTGAGTTACAAGATCTAAAAACGGATGCAAACAAGAAAAGGTATATTGTTCAAGAATTAGAATTTGAAATAAGTTTTGATGATATATTTAATTGTTTGTAAAAGTATTATTTATTTTTAAAATTCTCTTTTAACCAAAAAAAGTTCCCTTCCGAAACTATCGGAAGGAAACTTTTTTTTAGTAAGTGGTGTTAACTCCTGTTACCCTAAGCAAATTATTTATCTCTTTTAACTAAGTTATTTCTTTTTCGCTTTCTTCAACACTTTAATAACTAGTTTTTTTTCTTTGGCTTCTATTTTACCTTGTGGAGTAACTTCCAGTTTATTTAAAATTTCTTCTAACGTTATCTCTTCATCTTCTATGGTAACATAGCTACTCGTTTTTTTTATTTCAGCAGGAATGCTTATTTCAGAATCTTTATCCATTTCATCAGAATCAATGATGCCTTCACCACATAAAAGTTCTTTATAAGAGATACCTTCTGATTTGCAAACATCGCCAAGCGTTATGGTTTCGCCGTCTGTTTTGTTTACCCTTATACATATTCTATCATATAATTTTTTGGCATCTCTCGCCTCAAGACTTAACATTCGTTGTAATCTTTTTTTACTGACACCGCAGGAATATTTCATTTTACTCATACTATAAGTTATTTGGTTTATACTAAAAACTATCACTCATTCTGAATTACGAATGGCTAAAATACTTAATTTATCGGACTTACAAGCATTTAATAGTTTTTATTTGTGTTTGTGCATTTACTGCAATAAGCTGTAAAAAACGTGTTTAATTGTAATAAATCATCAAAAGCTTACAAAAAGCATCAATTGTTTACAAAAGCTGTTTCTTTTGATTAACAGGGGTTGCAGGTGATTTAACTATATCTAAATTCGCCCCTATAAAACAAACAAACATTTTAATACAATGGAAAATTTCGAAAACGACTTATTAGAATATCAGCATAAAATGAATTTGACGATGGAGAAAAAAGATGCGTTAAGAAAGGAATACATTATTTTTCTTTTTGAGTTAGAAATGTTTTTGAACGGAAAACACATTGTTGAAACAAATACTAACAGACCAAATAATGAATCTGGAAATGAAAAATAATAAAGAAATAAGGTTTGATATAACACAAACAC
>CAILDT010000291.1 GCA_903833025.1 uncultured Bacteroidota bacterium
CAATTATTAATTTTTTACTACATTTATATAGTATATCAAAAAAATGAGCGAGAATTATAACGCAATTTCTTTACTAGATAATCCAAAAAACAACACTCAAAAGAGGCATGGAAAACAATAAAAAAAGTAACCCAAAAAGTAAAAAAGAAAGTTAAGGAGTAACAGAAATATAAAGTAATATTCAATTTTTATAAGGAGCAAATATATAGACAACAAAATCAATTAATCATTATCCATTAATTTCACTACTTTTGAAAAATGAAATTAATACGGATTCTGTTATTTCCTTTTTCCATCCTTTACGGATGTATTGTTTACCTTCGAAATAAATTATACGACAACCATCTTATTTCTTCTACCAGTTTTGATGTGCCTGTGATATGTGTGGGTAATCTTTCGATGGGTGGCACGGGTAAATCGCCACATATTGAATATATTATTAGGTTGCTAAATACTAATTATAAAATAGCTACCCTAAGCCGAGGATACGGAAGAAGTACAACTGAATTTATAATTGCAGATAAAAACTTAAAGGTTATTGATATTGGTGATGAGCCAATGCAGTTTAAAAATAAATTTAATAATATAATAGTTGCTGTGGATGCTAAACGGGTGAATGGTATAAATAAATTGCTCGAAAAAGCCCCTTCTCTTAATGTTATTTTATTGGATGACGCGTTTCAGCATCGTGCAGTAACAGCTGGTTTATCAATATTATTAACTGACTATAATAAATTATATACTGATGATGTAATGTTGCCAACAGGTACTCTTCGCGAATTTAAAAGTGGTGCCAAACGAGCTGATATTATTATTGTTACTAAATGTGATGCCACTATTACTGCGCAGGAACAAGATGCTATCAAAAGAAAAATAAATCAACTACCACATCAGCGCGTTTATTTTTCAAAAATAAAGTACGGTAACTTGGTGGCGATGAATGGAGGAAGTAACTCAACAGGAAATAAAGTGTTGGATAAAGAAACAACTATACTATTGTTAACCGGTATTGCTAACCCACAACCATTGGAAAATTATTTAATAACCAAAGTAAAAAGCATTACCCCAGCCAAGTTCCCCGACCATCATAATTTTACGGAGAAAGATATGATGAGTGTTTTAAATTTATTTAATACTATTGCAGCCGCAAATAAAATGGTGGTAACAACAGAAAAAGATTTTATGAGATTAAAAAGTTCACCTGCAATACATATATTAAATTCATTGCCAGTGTTTTATTTACCAATAGAAATAACATTTTTAGATACAGATAAAGAAATGTTCAATAGCCAAATAATAAATTATGTTAGTAGAAATTAAAGCTTCAGTTAGTTTTCTTAAGAGTAAAATTTCGGCTGCGCCAGAAGTAGGTATTATATTAGGAACTGGCTTGGGGGGCTTGGTTCAGGAGATTGAAATTAAACATACTATCGCTTACAAAGAAATACCAAACTTCCCTGTATCAACAGTAGAAGGTCATTCGGGCAAATTAATATTTGGAGTGTTGGGTGGCAAAAATGTAGTTGCAATGCAAGGCAGGTTTCATTTTTATGAGGGATATACAATGCAACAAGTTACATTTCCGGTGCGAGTTATGAAAATGCTTGGCGTAAAAATGCTTGTGGTTTCTAATGCCTCAGGAGGTGTAAATGAGGATTTTGAGATAGGAGATTTAATGATTATCAACGATCATATTAACTTTTTCCCTGCACATCCATTAATAGGAAAAAACATTTCGGAGTTTGGTCCAAGGTTCCCGGATATGAGTGAAGCATATGATACAGACTTAATAAATAAGGCAAAACAAATAGCAAAAAACAATAATATAAAGGTTCAGGAAGGGGTGTATCTTGGGTTATCTGGTCCCACATTTGAAACCCCTGCCGAATATAGAATGATAAAAATACTTGGTGCTGATGCAGTGGGGATGAGTACAGTGCCGGAAGTTATAGTAGCAAGGCATTGCGGAATTCCTTGTTTTGCAATGTCCATCATCACTGATTTGGGAGTACAAGGCAAAATTGTTAAAGTAACTCACGAAGAGGTGCAACAAGTGGCGGCACATTCAGAAAAAAAGATGACGTTAATTATAAAAGAGCTGATGGGGGAGGTATAAAATATTCGTACTTTCGCATCTTTAAAAAATGAACCATTAATTAATGAGCATCTACGATAAATACGAAGCGGTAATAGGGTTGGAAGTTCACGCACAATTATCTACTAAAAGTAAAGCGTATTCGAGCGATTCTACAGAGTTTGGTGTGTTACCAAATACTAACGTTAGTCCTATATCATTAGGACATCCTGGAACATTACCAAAAACAAATAAGAAAGTTATTGAATATGCCGTTCGTTTGGGCTTAGCTTGTAAATGCAATATAAGGGAGGTAAATGAGTATGCTCGTAAAAATTATTTTTATGCCGACTTACCAAAAGGTTACCAGATAACACAAGATAAAACACCTATTTGCACGGGCGGTTACATTACTATTAAACTAGATAGCGGCAAGGAGAAAAATATTAACCTTACCAGAATTCATATGGAAGAGGATGCAGGGAAAAGCATACACGACATAGACCCGTTTGATTCTTTAATAGACCTTAATCGTGCTGGTGTTGCGCTTTTAGAAATAGTATCCGAACCTGAAATTAAAAGCGGTGATGAGGCGTATCAGTATTTAACAGAAGTAAGAAAGCTGGTGCGTTATCTTGATATATGTGATGGAAATATGGAAGAAGGTAGTTTGCGATGTGATGCAAATATATCTGTGATGTTGAAAGGATCCAAAAAGTTTGGACAACGTAATGAGGTGAAGAATATGAAGTCCATTCGCAATGTACAGCGTGCGATCGAGTATGAGATAAAACGACAAATTGAAGCGATTGAAAATGGAGAAGAGATTCAACAGGATACTAGAAGTTTTGATGCTGTTGCTGGAACAACCTTCATCTTGCGAAGCAAAGAAATGGCAAATGATTATCGTTATTTCCCGGAACCCGATTTACAACCTGTAGTAGTTTCGCAGGAATATATTTCAAAGGTAAAAGCCACCTTGCCGCCATTGCCAAATGATTTATTTAAGAAATATATTTCGTTAGGGTTATCAACTTACGATGCAGGCGTTTTAACTGATTCAAAAGAAATTGCTTTATACTTTGAAGAGATTATTGCGAGAACAAAAAATACTAAATCGGCTTCCAATTGGTTAACAGTTCAGGTAAAATCTTTTTAGAATGATAACGCATTACATATTTCTGATTTCAAAATAACACCTGAACGTATTGCCGAGTTAGTTGATTTTATTGATACAGGCAAAGTGAGTCACACTATTGCGACACAAAAAATATTTCCTAAGATGCTGAAAGAACCGACCAAATCAGCATCACAAATAGTGGAAGAAAATAACTGGATACAGGAAAGTGATAGTGGTGCGTTAACTGAATTTGTAAACCAAGCTATTGCAAAATATCCTGAAAAAGTGATAGAATATAAAAACGGCAAAACATCGTTACTTGGTTTATTTATGGGGGAGGTAATGAAATTATCAAAAGGGAAAGCCGACCCGAAAATAGCAACTGAATTAGTAAAACAACAATTAGAAAAATAAATAGATAATAAATGAAATTAAGAAACACATTACTGTTAATGCCATTTATAATGATAGTGGCTTGTTCTAACTCTAATCCTGAAAAAGGTTTTGAGATAAAAGGGAAATTAGATAATGCACACGGCAATAGTATTTATCTGGAACAAATGTCGGTGGAAGGAAATAAAAAATTGGATTCGGCTGTATTAGATGACAAAGGCGAGTTTAAAATGACAACTTTAATAACTGAAATAGGTTTTTACAGATTGCGATTGGCAGAAAAAAACTCCGCTACTTTTATTTTCGCTCCTGATGAAAAAGTTTCAATTACAGGTGATGCCACAAATTTGCAAACAACATATAAGGTGGATGGGTCGCCAGATTCAAAACTATTTTGGGATGTTAATTCGTCATCAATGAAAAATTACAGGCAAAGGGATTCATTGCAACAAGTATTTCAACTTTTTGTAAATGGTGTTAAAGACTCCGCACGTGTTGATTCGATAAGCAAGGCGTTAGAAAAACCTTACACTGCTTTACTTGATACTCACAATAAATATTTGCAAACATTTATAGAGAAAAACAATACTTCTTTTGCTGCTTTGGCAGCAATACAGCAATTGAAACCAGACGAATATCCTGACACTTATCTTAAATTGGATGAAAGCTTGTTTGCCAAATATCCTAACTCCTCTTATGTAAAATCGTTTCACGAAAGTATGGGAAAACTAAAGCAGGCATCAGAAGCTGCAAAGAAAGTAGCGATTGGACAACCAGCACCTGAAATTAACTTTAATAACCGTGAAGGAAAACCTTTGGCTCTTTCCTCTTTAAAAGGTAAATATGTGCTTGTTGATTTCTGGGCTTCTTGGTGCGGACCTTGCAGAAAAGAAAATCCTAATGTGGTGGCTATGTACAATAAGTATAAAGCCAAAGGGTTTGATATTTACAGCGTTTCACTTGATACTGATGCTGAAAAATGGAAAGCAGCAATTATAAAAGATAATCTTAGTTGGAGCAATCACGTTTGTGATTTTATGCAATGGCAATCTCCCGTTGTAAAACTTTATAATTTTCAAGGCATCCCGACAAACGTACTTCTTGATAAAAATGGCGTTATTATAGGTAAAAGTCTGCGCGGTGAAGAATTAGAGAAAAAGTTAGCGGAGATTTTTAAATAATAATATTACTTTTGCGCACTTTTAAAAAACAACTTAACAATATAGCAATTTAACAATTTATAACTATGGGATATTTATTTACATCAGAATCAGTGTCGGAAGGGCACCCGGACAAAGTAGCAGACCAAATTTCTGACAATTTAATTGATTATTTTTTAGCGTATGACCCTCAATCAAAAGTGGCTTGTGAAACGTTAGTAACTACCGGACAAGTAATATTAGCGGGGGAAGTAAAATCGTCTGCGTATTTGGATGTGCAAGAAATTGCTAGGGAAGTAATCCGTAAAATTGGTTATACTAAAAGTGAATATATGTTTGAAGCTAACTCCTGTGGTGTGCTTTCAGCTATTCACGAGCAAAGTTCTGATATTAATCAAGGAGTGGAAAGAGTTAAAAAAGAAGACCAAGGTGCTGGTGATCAAGGAATGATGTTTGGTTATGCAACCAACGAGACAGATGATTATATGCCTTTAGCGTTAGACCTTGCTCACAAAATATTAATTGAACTTGCTGTATTAAGAAGAGAAAACAAGCAAATAAAGTATTTACGCCCTGATGCTAAGTCGCAGGTTACGTTGGAATATGATGATAACAATGTTCCTGTTCGTATTGATGCTATTGTGGTTTCAACACAACACGATGACTTCGATAAGAATGATAAAAAGATGCTTGCGAAAATAAAATCGGATATTGTTTCTATTTTAATTCCACGTGTAAAAGCTAAGTATAAAAAGTATGCACACCTTTTCAACGATAAAATTAAATATCATATTAACCCAACTGGAAAGTTTGTGATTGGTGGTCCGCACGGAGATACAGGATTAACAGGTAGAAAAATTATTGTCGATACTTATGGTGGCAAAGGCGCTCATGGTGGTGGTGCTTTTTCCGGTAAAGACCCTTCTAAAGTTGACCGCTCTGCTGCTTATGCAACTCGCCACATTGCAAAAAACCTTGTTGCTGCAGGAGTTTGTTCTGAAGTTTTGGTGCAGGTTTCCTATGCTATCGGAGTAGCTCAACCAATGGGTATTTATGTAAATACTTATGGCACTGCTAAAGTAAAAATGAATGATGGCGAAATAGCTAAAATGGTGGAAAGCATTTTCGATATGCGCCCCTATTTTATTGAAGAACGCTTTAAACTTAGAACTCCTATCTATCTAGAAACTGCTTCATACGGACATATGGGAAGAAAAAACGAAGTGGTTACAAAAGTATTCAATAGAGGTAAAGCAAACGAACTTAAAGTAAAAGTAGAATTATTCACTTGGGAAAAACTAGATTATGTTGATAAAGTGAAAAAAGCGTTTAAAATAAAATAACTGTTAAGTAAAAGTGACAGTCATAAAAATCCCTCCCGTTAATTAACGAGAGGGATTTTTTGTTGGAACAGTAGA
>CAILDT010000292.1 GCA_903833025.1 uncultured Bacteroidota bacterium
AAAGTGATATGTACGGCATTTGGCAATGGCAAGAAGCATGACTTTAGATTGTTCAAAGAGAGCAAGGTGCGCTGGACTGAAAAAACCTGCGGAGTAACGGACAGTGGGTATACGGGGGTAAAAAAGCTTCAAAAAAACTCAAGGCTCCCCAAAAAATCGAGCAAGATGAAACCGTTAACAACAGAAGAGAAAAAGCAAAATAGAGCAATTTCTTCAGAGCGAGTTGTGAATGAGAATGTCATTGGGAGTTTGAAGAGATTTAAAATAGTGAGCGACAGGTATAGGAATCGACGAAAGCGGTTTGGCTTGCGCTTTAACCTTATCGCCGGAATCCATAATTTTGAGCTCTCAAGTTAATTACGCAAGAGGTCTAATTTTTAACTGCCTAGATCATGCGGCCTGAAGCACCCGCGTAACCGTCTAATCCAGCCATCTTTTTTCGATTTCACGAATTCGGCATTCTTATTTTTTTTATTAAGGAGTGCTATATGCCAAAATCAATATCTAAAGAAAAAAAACTCGATTGGACAACCAAAATTCGACAACAAAAAGAAAGTGGCTTGTCTATCAACGAGTGGTGTCGTAAAAATCAAATAACCAAAGGCTCATTTCACTATTGGAAAAATCATTTCCAACCTGACATCAGCCTGACTCGCTCTTCCTTTAAGGAGCTGCCCGTCGATCAAGGCACAGGAATTTCTATTGAATATCAAGGCGTTCGCATTCTGATAAACAAATGTTTCGATCCAACAACTTTGAAAAATTGCATCTCAGCTTTAAGAGGTCTCTCATGTTAACCATTTCAGCCAATGCTCGTTTATTTCTTTGCCAGGTTCCTGTCAGGATGCATAAGTCTTTTGAAGGTCTCAGCAGCCTTGTCGAACAAATGTTTCCTGGAGAGCTTTTTTCTGGAGCATTTTTTATTTTTCTGAGTCGTAGAAAAGATCATATGAAGGTGCTCTACTGGGACGGCGATGGGCTTGTGATTTTTTATAAACGATTAGAAAAAGGCTCTTTTGCTGCCAGAAAAGATGTCTCTGCATCCATGCTTCGTAGAGAGTTTGTTATGCTTCTTGAAGGCATCACGCCAAAAGGTTTGCAAACGCGATTTTCCCTATGAAAAATAGGGCGTTTTTCATAGAGATTTCTCTCTTTTTTTAATCAAGTTTTTGGTAATATTTTATCTATGATTTCAACACAAATTTTAGATCCAGAAATTCTGCAAAAAGAGGTCATCGAATTGCGTTTTGAGAATCATTGTTTAAAAGAGCAACTCGACTGGTTTAAGCGTCAAATGTTTGGAAAGAAATCTGAACGTATTGTTCGCGATCTCGACAAGTCACAGATGTTATTCGAAGGCTTCGACGTGCCCGAAGCTCCGAATAAGGAGCAAACTCAAACCGTCCCTGCTCATCAACGCCGCAAACCGAAACGAGATGGTCAAGATGCAATTACTATTCCTGACGATCTTCCTGTTAAAACGATTGTTCTCGACGTTCCAGATGATGAAAAAGTCTGCAAAGAAACAGGAATACCCCTCGTACATATCGGGAATGAAACGACTCACAAACTAGCCCACGAGCCTGGCAGCTACTATATTAAGGAAATCATCCGACCAAAATATGCCCATCCTCAAAAACCGGAAAATGGGGTCCTGACAGCTGAATTACCCGATAGCCTTATTCCTAAATGTCGAGCTGACGAAAGTCTTCTTGCCGAAATAGTTGTTCAAAAATTCGTCGATCACATGCCTCTTTATCGAATCGCCGAAAGCATGGGACGCGTCGACATCCAAATCAGCCGTAAACTTCTTTCCCAATGGGTCATTCGCTGCGGCATGGCTCTCAAACCTCTTTATGAAGCAATGTTTAAACTGATTCTTAAGGGAGAAAATGTTTTTATAGATGAAAGCCCTGTCAAACTACAGGCAAAAGATAAATGTAAGACAGCCTACATTTGGGTCCTTGTCGGAGGAAATGAGTCTAATCCGGCGTATCGCGTATATGATTTTCGAGAAAACCGTTGCCATGATCATGTGCTCGACATTCTACAGGGATATCGAGGAGGTTTACATTCCGATAAATATAACGCTTATTTAAAACTGGCGCAAGAGAAAGTAATTACGTGGTTCCCCTGTTGGGTGCATATCCGAAGAAAATTTTTCGAGGCTGAATCTGGGGATCTACCATTCCGTGACTGGGTGCTGCGGAAAATTAAGTATCTTTTTATGCTCGAAAGAGTAGCTTGGGC
>CAILDT010000293.1 GCA_903833025.1 uncultured Bacteroidota bacterium
CTGCTACTTATGTATGGTCGCCGAGTACTTATCTTGATAATGCTACTATTGCTAATCCTACTGCAACACCACCATTGGGTACAACTACTTACACTGTTACGGGGACTGACCAATATGGCTGTGCTAATAATACTACGGTTACGATAACTGTAAATCCTTTGCCGACGCAACCTACTATTTCTCAAAATATAAATGTGTTATCTTCTACTACTGCTACTACGTATCAATGGAATATGAATGGTGGTGCTATTAACGGTGCAACTAACCAAACTTATACTGTTACGAGTAATGGTATTTATACTGTTACTATTACTAATATATATGGTTGTTCTATCACTTCGGCTCCTTATTTCTTTACTAATGTGGGGGTAAATGAGTTGGTGAATAGTAACCTTATCAGTATTTATCCTAATCCGGTGGTGGATGAATCTACAGTTATATTAAATGCTGTTAATACTTTCCAACATCCGCATTTACGTGTGGTGGATGCTTGGGGACGTATGGTGGCGGATGAAAGTTTTACTGATAATAAAATACTGGTGAAGAAGAATGCGCTTGCTAAGGGTATTTATTTTTATTATTTGTTGGATGGTGAGCAGATGTTGGCGACTGGGAAATTGATGATGGAGTAAATTTGTATTGATTATTGGTTACTAATTATTGATTATTAAAAAAGTCCGAAGTTAGGTGAACTAATTTCGGACTTTTTGTTTTGGATTAACTCCTGTTATTAAAATCTTTCTAAGCTGGAGAAGTAGAAGTTTCCTTCTATTTCGGCGTTTTCATCGCTGTCGGAACCATGAACGGCGTTTGCGGCGATTGATTTTGCGTATATTTTACGGATTGTTCCTTCGTCGGCTTTGGTAGGGTCGGTGGCACCTATTAGGGTTCTGAAATCGGCTACGGCGTTTTCTTTTTCGAGGATTGCTGCTACTATTGGTCCGGATGACATATAGTCGACTAACTCGCCATAGAAGGGACGAGCGGCGTGTACTTCGTAAAATTTGCCTGCTGTTTCTTTTGAAAGTTGTGTGTATTTCATTGCTACGATGCGAAAGCCAGCTTGGTTAATCATTTTTAAGATTCCGCCGATGGAGTTGTTTGCTACTGCATCGGGTTTTATCATTGTGAAGGTTTTGTTTGTTGCCATTTTTTGATTGTTTGTTTTTAATTGTTTAGTGATTATTGTTTTTTGCGGGTGCGAAATTAGAAAAATTTGTGGGGTGGGGAAGAATTATTATTTAATTGTTTGGTGGTGGTGGCGAGATGCCACTATATAATAAGGAGGAGTGAGGACAATAACACCAGAAGAGTAATAGGCGCGAAAAACGCTTATGTTGTTGGGTAGGAGAGGGGCGAATAGATGTCGATTTTGATTTTATGGGCATCAAATGTAGTTTTATGAATGTCATAAGTAGTTTTATGGATGTCATAAAGAGTTTTATGGATGTCATAAAGAGTTTTATGGATGTCATAAAGAGTTTTATGGGTGTCATAAGTAGTTTTATGGATGTCATAAAGAGTTTTATGGATGTGATAAGTAGTTTTATGGATGTGAATTGTGATTTGGAGGTTATCAATTGTGATTTGAAGGTTGTCAATTTTGTAGATAGTTTGATGTTTTGAATTGGGAGGTGCTTCGATGATTCGACAAGCTGAGTAAAGGTGAAATTAAGTAACTGTGAAAAGAAACGAGCGTACGACACACCGACTGCCGGAGGCGCACTTAGTACGTTACATTTAGTGTTTCATTTCGCGTAGCGGAAAAAATATTACCTCACCCCCTGCCCCTCCCGTTAGAAA